>JBHLKB010000125.1:0-6917 GCA_048887205.1 Candidatus Hodarchaeota archaeon | reverse complement strand
GTATCGAAGTTTTTGCATTTTGGGGTTTTTTTTGGGATTTATTAACCGTTATAATGTTTTATTTTGTTTTAAAGAGTTTTAAAATTAAAAATATTAATTATGCTCTTGGATTATTTATGGTAAATCCATTCTTTTTTTTGAATAATTCATTTAGTTTAGAAAATTGTGGGTATCATATTACGGATGCTAATTTCTTTTTTTTCTTTTTCTTAGCTTTGATTTATTTTCCTAAAAAAGAAATTTATGCTAAGTATTTATTTTATATATTTTTAGGATTATCTATATGTACAAAATATTACACCTTACCAGCAATAGGATTCCTCTTTTTGAAATTTTTGATTGAAAGAAATTGGAAAGAGTTGAAAATTTTTCTAATCACAATCACTCCACTTTTAACTATTTTCTTAATAATTCCTTTGTTCGTAACGGATTGGTTTTTAAATAGCTTAATAAATTGGACTTCCTCTAGTTTACCATTATTCATACAAATAATACCTTTTGTAATTATAGCTTTTTTATTTATTTTCTTTAGACTCAGAGAAGCTGATGCATTCGAAATTTCAATTATCTCTACGATTGGCACTGCATCTTTCATGTTTTTCACCTATCCATATTTACGTTGGTTTCAAGCAATTCTTTTCTATGGAATCTTAAAAGAGAAAGAATTTTTTTCATTTAATTTGAATTTAGGTTTTGTAAAAAGAGAAATAAAAGTAGATAATCATATTTTAACTTTTTATTTGTCTTTTGTTGCAGTATTTATTGCTTATCTTCTCATTATTTTTGTTTATCAATGATTTCTAATTGATTATTCTTATCCAAAATTTTTCTCGCTTCTTTTAATTTAAAGTTGTAGTGCAATATTGAATATCCTCCATACAAGAGAACATAGGCAGTTCTTAGAAAATGATCAATAACAAAAATAGATAATATCATCTCCAATTCGATTTCTGGATAAAAAATCTTGATAAAGAATGCTCCAATAAGTTCTGATATAGCCCAACCTCCAGGTGTAATTGGAATTATTTTACTAAAAAATAAAACTAATGTTGCTAAGATAATAATAAAAATGTTTAAATTATACCCTGAAAAGATAAAAAAAATTACAACGATAAATGCATCAATTATATAAGTTGGGATATTTAGAAGTATTACATACAGAAATTCTTTTTTGTGGTCTTTAAATTTCTTCAAGCCATTTTTAAAATTGCGTAAAAACCTATCTAAGTAATCTCCCAATTTCTTTGATACTTTGTTCATAATTTTAACTACAAAATCTTGCTTATAGAACGAGATAAGAAACAGTATTAAAACAATTACTATCAATATAGCTCCAATTAGGAGATAAAATTGTAAATTTTGCCCTAAAAGAATATTTTTTTCTAATTCACTAATGTTAGTCATATAAAGGTAAATTAAAGCAAAACAGCTAATGCTAAATAGTAGTAATAAGTCAAGTACTCTTTCTACAGCAATTCCAGCAAAACTTTCGCTCAATCTCATATCTTCTTGATCTTTTAGTATAAGTACCTTTGCAATATCACCTAATTGACCAGGAGTTAGATCATTTATAAGAAAACTTGCTCCAATAGAAAAATATGATGAAGAGAATTTTATTGGTTGATTTAGTCCTTTGAAAATTAACTTTACTTTGTACGCTCTAAGGAGAAATGCAACGGTATATATTAAAATAAAGAATAAAGTACCCCATAACCCTATCTTAAAAAGATTTGTTATTAAATTTGAAAAATCAACAAAAATTACGATAAGAATTATTAAAATTATGGTTATTAAACCGATTATTAATCGTTTATACTTTTTTAGCCAATTTATTAGTTTGCTTTCATTTCTTTCATTCATAAATTAAAATTCAAAATAATCAATTAATCTTAAAGTTTATTAACTAAAAATTTCAAAATTCTCGATATTAAATGGATTTAGAATTATTGATTAAAAATTATATATAGCAATAAGAATAGTAAAGAAGAAATAATATCAGTCAAAAAAACCTATGATAGATGAAGTGATATATTCTATTTCCTCATCGGTTAAGAAAGGATAAATTGGTAAACTTAACAATTCTTCAGCGAATTTTAAAGTTTTTTTATTATTAAATATATCTAGATGTTTAAATGGTTCTGTTCTTTGAATTGGAATAGGATAATGAATTATTGTCGGGATACCATTTTTTAATAAATAGCTTTGAAACTCATCTCTATTTTTCAAACGAATTGCGTAAATATGATATACTTGTTTATCTATATATGATGCCGATTTTGGAGTAATAAGATCCTTATTATCTCTCAATTGTTCATTATATTGACCAGCAACTTCAATTCTCATATCGTTCCATTTGTCTAAATATTTTAATTTTTCATTTAGTATAATTGCTTGAATTGTATCCATCCGATTGTTCCATCCTTTAAAATCATAATGATATTTTTTACGAGACCCATAATTTCGTAAAGCCCTAATTTTCTCATATAACTCTTCATTATTAGTTGTAATAATCCCTGCATCACCCGCAGCTCCCAAGTTTTTCCCAGGATATAAAGAAAAAGCAGATGTATCCCCTAAACATCCTACTTTTTTATTTAAAACCAATGCTCCATGGGCTTGGGAGGAATCTTCTAATATAAGGCAATTGAATTCATCTGCTATCTCAATAATTCTTTCCATATCCGCAGGATGCCCAAATAGATGAACTGGTATGATAACACAATCCTTCCATTTATTTCTATTGTTTTTTAAATATGTTTCTAATAAATCTGTATCAATTTGATAATAATCATCACAATCTATTAATATTATTTCGTAATTTAAATCCGAGAGATAAGTAACAGCTAAAGCTGTTGCAATAAATGTATTAGCAGGAATTATTATTCCACATGGAGACCTTAATTCGAAAGCTGATAAACATAATTTTAAAGCATCTGTACCGTTTGAACATCCAATAGCATATTTAGTTCCACAGTATTTAGCAAAATTTTTTTCAAACTCACGTATAGCCTCTCCTCCTATAAAATCAGATTTCTTGAAAAGTTTATCTAATCTTGGGACCACTGTATCTTCTATTATCTCCCATTGTTTTGATAAATCGTTAAATTGAATTTCCAATTTTATCCCTCCAAAATTGATATAGTTTGGATTGTTAATACTTTCTGTTTAATCATATCTTCTTTAGAAAAAGCGAAAAATGAATCAATAGCATTTTTTAAGGGTGCTTGGTATTCGTTACAAGGATAACTCAAATTCCCAGAATAAATTGGAAAGGTTATATTACTAGCGTCTTCATACTGTAAGAACTTTTTAAAATCATCCCATACAATAAAATAATTTTCAAATTCAAAAACACATTCCCTAACTTTTTTTCGATAATACCAACTTACATTTATAGTTGCTGAAAAATCTTCGTATTCAATTAAACCTAATGAACTATCTTCCTGTTGTGACTCCGAGTTTCGTCTATAATCTGTCCAATTAATAATTGTGGGTGTTTTTGCAAATATATATTGAATTATTGATACATCATGAGAGGCTAAATCCCATCGAGCATTAACATCAAATCTTTCAGGTCCAAGATTTAATCTATTCATAAAAATACTTTTAATTTTCCCTAATTTCCCATTCTTATAATCTCTCTTCATTGTTTCAATTTGATTGTTAAAAGTAAATACCCAATCTGTGAATAAAATGACATTATTCTTTAAAGCAATGCTATATAATTCGTCTGCTTTAGAGGAAGATAATGTTAGTGGTTTTTCACAGAAAACATGGACATTCTTTTCTAAAAAGTATTTACTTATTTCATAGTGTGTTTTTGTTGGTGTTGTAATAAAAATATAATCACATATCAATTCCCTATAATCGCTAAAAACCTTGTAGTCTTCATTGAGTTCATGGTTTTTGTTCGAGAAAGCGACATCACATAGAATAATATCTTTGTAATTCATATTCTCTAAATTTCTTAAGATAACCTTCCCCCAATAACCAAGACCAACTATTCCAATCTTCATTTTAATTTTTACATTTAATAAAATCTATATGTTAAAAAAAAATTAGCTCAACTTAATAATATTGTTAATTCCCTAAAGAATGTATGATTGAATAGATTTAGAAAATAGATTAAACATTTCAATCACAAGCCATAAATTCTTTATTAATTTTATTTACAACTAAAATTTATAATTTTTTTAAATCAATGACTTAAAGTATAATATAATTCACTTGCGGATATAATTTCTACGTCATTTTTTATAGCGAATTTTATTAGATTATCAACAACGTATCCTTTAGGATCTTTCATAGCAATTGACCAGGGATGGAAAGTTGGAGAATAAATTAAATCATTGTTTATTGCAAATTTTAAATCATTTATATAATATCTTAATTCTTGAACAGGATTTTCCACAACTATTTTAGGCATTTCATGAGGCACTAATCCTTTAATTACACAATCATGCCAACCTTGCCCAGTTATTTCAAGAATATCATTTTCATAAAAATATGGCTGTTTCAACTTCCCATTAGCTATAAATGGCCCAGGTAATTCATTTCCTGGTGCTCTTGAATCTGATTTTATGAATTTAATTCCCTCTTTTTTTAAAAGTTCTAAAATCTCTTTTTCATCTTTTAATCCATTATAAAACCCAATTGGTGTTGATAAGCCAATAACATCAACTTCTAAGTATTTTTTTATTAAGTCATTTGTAATCTTAATTTCATGTTTAATTTCTGAAAGACCGGCAGGTATTTTCATCCTATATTTATCTTTTTTAAAGAGAATATGAGAATATGTGTGCTGTTGAATGTCAAGTGAATATTTAGAAAACAATTTTTTAATTTCCTTATTACATAATTCCATTAATTTACCTAAAATAAAAACAGTACCTCCAATATGATGTTTTTTATGAAGCTTTAAAATAAGTTTCAAACCACTTAATGCAAATCTTCTGTCTTGTAAGTTCTTCGGGTGATTTATTGGTAATGAAGGATTTCCATAACGTTCAAAATCATATGTTAATACTAAATTCGCCATAGCAAAGTTTAATAAATTATAATATTTAAACCCATTATTAAGGTGATATCATGCTAAAAAAAAATGATGAATATAGACTATTAGAGCCTAAAAATAGAAATATATTTGTTCACAAGGAAGCAATAATAGGAAAAAATTGTGAATTTGGTTTTAATAATGTTATTGAAAAAAATGCAGTAGTTGGAGATAATTGTTATTTTGGAAACAATATTATAATAAAAGAAGGAGCAATTCTAGATAATGATATAGAAATTCAAGATAATGTAGTGATTGGTAAACAACCAAGATCTAGCCCAATTAGTTCGAGAAAAGCTTCTAAGAAACTTTTAATTGCGAAAATTGGATATGGAACTCTAATTGGAACAAGCTCAGTAATTTATGGAGGAACTGAGATTGGAAATCAATGTTTTATAGGAGATTTAGCATCAATTAGAGAGAATTGCAAAATACACAACTTTGTTATAATAGGAAGGGGTACAACTATAGAATATGAAACAGAAATAATGTCTAACACAAAAATTCAAACTGCTTGTCATTTGACTGGTAATTTATCAATAGGGAGATACGTATTTTTCGGTCCAGAAGTGTGTACAATGAATGATAAATATATGGATACAAAGGAATATGTTTATAAAGGAGCAACAGTAAAAGATGGTGCATCTATTGGTTCAAATTCTTGTCTTTTATCTGCAATTACAATTGGATTAGATGTAGTTATTGGTGCGGGAGCTGTTGTTACAAAAGACGTTCCTGATAGACAAGTTTGGGTGGGCAATCCAGCAAAGTATATTAAAGATGTACCAAAAGAAAGATGGCTTGAAAATAGGATAAAAGAAAAATAACAGAACCTAAGAGTATTGACTAGGACCAACTATTATTACTTTCCTTCTTGATCTCTTACTTATTCTCCTTAAAATTTGGTGTATAGATTTATTACTTTCGTAATCTAAGACCAAGTAGAAAAAGTGGGCGAAATATACTCCACCAACCGGTTAAGGGTCTCATTTTAGTATAGCCAGACTTTTTTGGGGGATAAATTTTTGTTACAGGAACTTCTGTAGTCCTATAACCTAGCTTGATTAATTTAAAGTATAGATATGGTTCAAGTTCATATTTATCAAGCCATTTCTGCCAGATATTGATCCGTTTATCATCGAAAATTGATGCTTTGAATGCTCTAAATCCGTTAGTACTTTCAGTCACCCATTTTCCAGAAATTAATGAAAATAATATAGGATGAAGTTTTGTTGCCAATATCCTATATAATGGCATTTTTCCATAACCACCACCTTTTAAAAAACGTGATCCTTGAACAAAATCATAGCCGGCTCTAGTAATCGGTTTTAGAAGCCTTTTAATTTCTTTTGGATTATCCTTGTTATTTCCAGCAATCATCACGATTAAATCATACCTTTTTTTTATTGCATACTTTATACCTTTACGAATACCATACCCAACACCCATATTTCTTTTTAATGATATGACTGTGGCACCATAAGGTTTAGCAGTCTCAGGTGAACCATCTGTAGATCCATCATCTATAATAAGAAATTCATCGACAACTTTTTTATCCATTTTAGCAGCAACCTTGTCAATCTTATTTAATTCATTATAGCAAGTCGTAATGCAAATAACTTTATTTCCATCGAACAAAATTCTCAATCTCCTTTTTAGGAAAGAATGTAATTATTACAGATATCAAATAGGTTGACTAATATGAGGGTTTTATGTATAATTTAATTTAGAGTTTATCATATTCATTGTACTTTAAATATAATTCAAATTTTTGCTAATTTTAATATTCATTTGAGAATAACTTCCAAATTTTAGTTAAAATCCTCGCTTAATTGGATATTTTAGAAGATTTAAATTTAAAATA
>JBHLKB010000124.1:0-7026 GCA_048887205.1 Candidatus Hodarchaeota archaeon | reverse complement strand
TTTTATAATTTAGAATTTATTTAACCCACTCAGTATAAAAGTGGGTATTAAATTCCTAAAATTCATTTATATAGAAAATGGTGAAGATTGAAATAAAATCCCATAGAATGTGATTAGAAGGATTTTCTTCGAAAATTGGTCTTTTCGAATGGGTAATTTATCACCCAAGAGGGTGATAAAACGCCTAATTTACAAGTTGATAATATCATTTTACTATCATTACACTTCACGTCAATCTTATAAGACATCTTCGACGTTTCTATATCAAACAATGGACTACAAATTATTCAATAATATCTAATAAATAATTATAATAAACAATAAAAAGGATGTGATTTATAAAATGGTATCAAAACTAAAAAAATATGATTCTATGAGCCCTGAAGATATTTTAGATCCAGACAATGGTTACGCAATAGAGGTGAAACATTTAAAGAAATACTTTAAAGGTAAATATGAAACTATCAAAGCTGTAGATGATATTTCTTTCAATATAAAAAGAGGTGAACTTTTTGGCTTTTTAGGGCCAAATGGTGCAGGTAAAACTACAACAATAAATATACTTAGCGGATTATTAAAACCAACGGAAGGAACCGCTACTATAGGAGGATACGATGTTTTAGAAAATCTAAATAAAGTTAAAGAGCTAATAGGGATTTGTCCCCAAGAACCAGCAATTTTTAAATTTCTCAATGGTAAAGAAAATATTGAACTTTTTGGAAATCTACACTCAATGCAAAAGGAACAACTAAAAGAACGCACTCAATATCTTTTAAAAAAGCTTGATTTAGTAGAAGCTAGTAAAAGAAAAACAAAAGGTTATAGTGGAGGGATGATACGACGTTTAAATCTTATAATAGCTTTAATCAATGATCCAAAAATTGCATTTCTCGATGAGCCTACAGTCGGTATGGATCCTAGAGCTCGTCGCGCCACATGGGAATTTATAGGAACTTTTAAAAACACAAATAAAACAATTATTCTAACAACTCATTATATAGAAGAAGCAGAAGCTTTATGCGATAGAGTTGCTATAATTGATTATGGAAAGCTGATCGAAATTGGACCACCTCAAGAGTTAATGAAAAAATATCAATCAGATGACTTAGAAGGTGTTTTTTTGAAAATTACAGGTAGAAGAATTATGGAGGGGATGTAAATGAAAATGCAACGACTTTTAGCATTATTAAAAATGGAATTAAAAAAAGTTATTCGAGAACCAGCTTTTTTATTTTTAATGTTTCTATTTCCTGCAGTGCTAACAATAGCTTTTGGTTTCGCTTTCAGTGCTCCTGAACTAGGGATGAGTTTTAATGCAATGGCGCCAGGATTATTTGCTTATGCGTGCATTTTTATAATCATGATAGTTGCTCAATCTTTTAGTGATATAAGAGAACAAGGTTTATTAAGAAGATTAAATGTAACTCCAATGACTTCTGGAGATTTCATGGGAAGTCAAGTTATCTCGAACATGATTATAGCAATGCTGCAAGTACTTATAGTATTCCTTCTGGCGTTACCTTTCGGATTCAGTCCAAACACTAATATAGGAGGATTTTTGTTGGCATTTTTATTAATGGCTATTTTTTCTCTTAGCTCTGTAGGATTAGGGCTTATAACCGCAACAATTTCGAAAAGTTCTGGAACTGCAACTGGATTGTCATTTATATTCATCTTGCCTCAAATGTTTTTTGGTACATTTATACCGATTACTGATAGCACAAGACTCATTGCCATGGCACTTCCAAGTTATTATGTAACAGATGCGATATCTTCAATATATAGCGGAGCTTCTTTATTAAGTAGTAATGTATTAATCGACTTTATCTTTGTTTCAATAGTGAGTATAGTAATTGTTATTATTGGCATACAGCTATTCAAAAAATATGGAAATAAATAGAGAATGAATTGAGTTTTTTCTCTCTTTTTTTTTAAGAATATTTACTTATTTTCTCATGTTCATATTTATTGAATTCTTTTTTTATAACGAATGATTAAGTAGAAAGCGGAAGACATCAAAATAACTGATGCAACAATACCTAAAATTGCCGCTCCGTAATCATTTGTAATCCAACTGAATAAAGGTATCCATGGAGATACTAAATTATCTAACCAAGATTCACCATTTTGATCAATTAATACTCTTTCTAATCCATCTGGGTCATTTGAAAGAAATCCTATTGTAAATCCCACTGAAATCATAAGCAATAATACTCCTATAACTACAAATATTGAAATTATTGGCCTTTTATACTTTTTGATATTAAAGAATTTTACTTCACCCATCATTTTTGATTCTGTTGTAATAAAATCTGGTTTTACTCTATAGATATAGAATATAATTAAAGCAGAGATAATAGCTTCACCAATACCTATTAAAAGGTGCCAGTAAACCATCGCAGCAACAGCAATTTCAATTGGAACGACTCCAGCAATACTGATTTCAATGCTACAGATAAAAGAGGCTAAAACAATAGAAATATATGATCCAATAGCTGTAGCAATCGTAACTTTCATTTCTTTTTTGATAGATGTTTGATTTAATATTCTTACTATAAATATCACCGTATAAAATCCAACTATTCCACCAACTATTCCCATATTGAATGTATTTGCTCCTAAAGCAAGAATCCCTCCATCTCCAAATAAACTTTGTACGACTAAGACTAAAAAGAGGATTATTACAGATGCCCAAGGACCTAATATAACAGCGATAAGAGTTCCTCCAATTAAATGACCCGAAGTTCCTCCAGGAACAGGGTAATTTACAAATTGAAAAGCAAAGATTACTGCAGCCAAAACTCCAATATATGGAATTAGTTTATCAGAATCATCTTTCTCGAAAACTTTTCCCATTTTAAAATATCCAAGTATCATAATAGCTATGACTAAAAACCAAAGGATAATGGTGGTTGCTGGATCTAATAACCCATCCGGTATATGCATTTTTTAAATTATATTGGTTAATCTTATTTATGATGAAAAATTAAAATGTTACTATATTATAAAAGAGTATGAAAAAATATAAGTATTACTTTTTCAGAGATAAGTATGAATAATTTACAATATTTTTATTAAATTTTTACAGTTGAATAAATTTTGAAAACAACATTACCCTTTAGCTATGAAAATGAAAAAATTTATCTAAAGAAAATACACCCTGTAATTCGCCTTATTTTACCATTTATATTAGTGATACCTTTTTTAATTATAGAAGATTTTTATCTAATTTTTACAATTTTATTAGTTATTTTCATCTTTGATTTAATATTTCGCTTGAAAATTATAAAAATACTTTCAAGACTGAAACTAGTTATCCCATTTGTTTTTATAATAACAATATTTATTCCTTTATACGTAGGAAAAACTCTTTTCTATAGTATTAACATTGGAATTAGAATAACAATTTATAAAGAAGGATTATATCTTGCCTCTCTTATTTTTCTAAGAGTTTTTAGTTCGTTATTTATTTTCATGTCATTTTTTTCCTCATTAACTCATTCGGAATTTATATATGCTTTAACAAAACTAAGACTACCATCAATTTTAGTTGGCTCTTTGATCATAATGATACATTATATCCCAATATTAGCAACTTCTAATAAAAAGATATTAGAAGCTCAGGAAATGAGAGGGAAAAAAATCACGTCATATCGACAAAAGTTAAAGACACATGCTTATATCATGGGTAAGAGCATTGTAATGAATATGGAAAGAAGTGAAAAATTATATGAAAGTTTAAAAATGCGGGGTTTTTCTGGTAAAATTACATTTGCTTCGAAAAAATTAAAGTTGACTGATATCGTGTTCTTAGTTATATTTTCCTTAATGATTATTTGTTTTATTTTTATTATTAATCTACAATCACTATATCAATGGGTGTTTGAACAATTTTTGCCTTAGAAATTGAGAACTTGAATTTTAGCTATAATTCAGGATTTAAAATTCAAAATATCTCCTTTAAAATAGAAGAAAATATCACATATGCTTTAACAGGAAACAATGGTTCAGGTAAAACAACTTTATTAAGATTATTAGTTGGATTATTGAAACCTGAATCAGGTTCAATTAAGATATTTGAAGAAATACTTACTAGAGATAAAAAAAAATTATGGGAGATTAGAAAATCAATTGGTTTTTTATTCCAAAATCCAGATGATCAATTATTCGCTCCTACTATTGAAGAAGATATTAGCTTTGGAGCAAGGAATTTAAAGCTGGAGGAGGAAGAAGTTAAAGCTAGAGTTAATTGGGCTTTAAGAGCAGTTGGTTTATTAGAATTTAAAGATTATTCACCTTTTAACCTATCCTGGGGCCAAAGAAAGAGAGCAGCTTTAGCTGGATTGCTAGTAATGAAACCTAAGTTATTGATTTTAGATGAACCTTTTGCAAATCTTGATTTTAAATCAATATATAACCATCTTAGAATTTTAGAAAATCTAAGGAAAGAAAACGAGATTACTATATTCTTCACAACACATAATCTATTTTTCGTTGAGCATTGGGCTGATAAAATGTTATTCCTTCATAGAGGAAAAATTATCTTTGATGGTATTCCTCATGAAGGATTAAACAATCCGACTGTAAAAGAAATTATGGGATCATACGATGACATTCTGTCTTTAATGAAATAGAATTATTTCTAAATTCCAATAAATCCGTTTCTAATAAAATAATTTTAAATTTATAAAATTTATACTTTAATAAAAGTTAATCAAACAGCCTAATGCACCTTGTACTTACTTACTTCCACCAAATAAAAGGTCCAAGTATATTAGTATCATATCCAGATGAAAAATTAGAAGAGGATATTATCAAAAAACTCATTAAATTCTTCGATCTGGAAATAGATGAAACATTTTTTGAAATAGTACTTATTACAAAAAAGAAGAAAATTATAAATTTCCATTTTGATATTGACTCTGAATGGGCAAGGGGGAAAAAAGAATTTGTCATGCTCTCCCTAATAATGAAAAGAGAATATGAGAGTGAACAATTTTACGCATTTATTGTTGATAGTGGCTACAAAATCCTGAAAACAGAAAATATTTACAAGGCATTTTATAAACATGATGATTTTCATGATAACGATATAGAGATCGATCTTAACTATGAGATAATAAAAAAAATACTTTATAATTGTTTGATTAGCTTGATATCAAGAATAGAAGATAAAATTAAAGGAGTAAATAAAAAAGAACCTTTTCCTTTCTCTTAATTATCAAAATATTTATAATAAAATATTCTATTAATATATTGGGACAACGATGATGGAACAATTGCGTCATCGAGGGCACATATGATTAAATGTGATTATGTAGCGCAAGAATACGCTTACACTTGAGTTGATTAATCAGTACTTTTCCTGAATAAATGGGCTCTTAACCTAGGGTGGTAAGCACCACATCAATGAAGTTTGAGTCAGTACCCAGGCAGGAAACATGATTATGTCCCGAAAAGGCATAAAAATTAACGCCTAACACGAGAGAGCTTATTCAATTTTATGGTGAAACCATTAAATGAGAAAAAAGAGTTAGTGTTTTAGGCAACAATAATATGCTGATTTAATTTACAACATGCCCATACTATCAGATCTAAACAATTCCTTCATTTCATTACTTAACTCTGCTTGATCAACTTGTAAGTATCTATTGAGTATTACAGATATTTTTGGAGCCCACCTTTTCATAACAGCACGAATAAATCCAATCTGGGCATTTTTATCTGAACAAATGCATAGCACTCCTTTACCCACTTTCATCGAAAAAATCATACCTTCATAATATTCGGTAATTTGTAGATCAATTCCACCATATCCTAAAATTTGTCCTTGTTCTTCACCAGCCACAAAAACTGCACCCCCGATAGCTCCAATTTTTTCTACAGAAATTCCATTAGGATCAGAAAATTTAAATTTGGATTTACTTAAAATTGTTATTCCTGTATCATCAGTTATGAGAGCATGCTTTAGCCCTGATGTACTGTTAATAATTGAAGTGAGAATCTTCTTTAACTGAAGCTCGTCCTCTGAATAACTCAATTAGTTGTCAACCTATTAAATATTGAAACTTTTTATATCAGTTTTTTTAAGGTTCGAAAATATTTATTTAAACCAAACTTTATATTTTTACCTTACACCTACTTTAGTTAATGAAAATGTTTTAAATATAAAAATTTAAGCAAACTATCTGTTTTTCTGCGGTACGCAATAAAAAATCATTTTAAACTCTTTTTAGTTAAGTTAATTCTTAGAAAAGTTCCTGAGATTTAATTAAACTTTTTAATGGTTTCAATCGACTTTTATAATCTTTTGATTTTTCAAGTAAGACCAATAATTTATAATTTTTTGATTTATCTAAATTACGCTTGATTTGAACCAATTTAGAATCTTGTATAAATTCTTTATTTTTTGTTATTGCGGATAATGCCAAAGTATTCTCAAGTATCCACAGTTTCTTAGATATTTTTGATGCTACAGGGAAGCCGTGGTTATCTGTAATAATTCCAGCCACAAAATTAGGGAAATTTTTTTCTATCCTGTATAAGAAATAATTAACCTCACTTTCGTTTATTAGATTATCCAATTTTATTGCACCTAATCTATCAATATTATCTTTTTGATAGGTTAAAAATAATAAAAACAAGTCATTAAATGTTATAATATGACGATGATATGTCAGTTTTGGAGTAACACTGTACCACGCACATGACATTTTTAGTTCTTTAACTGTTTTTTCTAATTAAAAGAACGAGGATGCTCACAGCCACCCACTATCCCATCAGCTGAGATTGCATTTGGGAATACTTTTCTTAAAATATTATATGCACCATTTACATCTGCATTTATGAGAATTTCTTTCTTACTCTTGAAAACCCCTCTATTAAGGGGTTTGCCCATATATTTTTTGTGCTTTTTAATATTTTTTCAACTCAATTTTTCTTTTCGAAGCAGGAACTTTTCAAGTTTATTTCCTACAGGAGTTAAAAATTCTTAATTAATATTTCTTCTGAAAAATAATAATGTCT
>JBHLKB010000123.1:0-7049 GCA_048887205.1 Candidatus Hodarchaeota archaeon | reverse complement strand
ATGATATCAAAGAGGAAATTAAAGAAAAAATTGTTTTTTGGATAAATAAACTCTAATTACATTAGAATTCTCTTTTTTGAGTTTATTAATTATTTTAGAGAGAATTAAGGAGAAGTGGTATTGGAAAGGAAATAGATAAAATCAATAGAATAATATCTTCTCTCTATTCTCCCTGTTTAAAAGAGGAAATTAGTGATCAAAGTTGTTATTGGAATTTACAATATTAATTATTTAAATCCCATGATTTTTAGGAGTTGAAAAAGGATTTTAGTAACGAAGATACAAAATTAGAATGTGAAAAAATGGCCTTATTATTCTTCTAATTTCGCGCGTAAGGTAAGCTCCGCAATTCTTTGGAAGATAGTTGGCACATTTTCTCCTGTTAATGCGGAGGTTTCAAAAAAAGGTGCATCAATTTTTTCACTTAAATGTTCAGCCATAGGTAGTATGATTTTTCTTTCATCTTTCAGATCTATTTTATTACCTATTAAAATTCGGGGGATTCCTGAAAGGCCGTATTTTATTGAAGTGCTAAACCAATTATTTATATTTGAAAATGAACTAGAGCGCGTAATATCATAAACTAAAATCATTCCATCAGCACCATTGAAATAAGGTCGATGTAACATATAGAATTGTGGTTGTCCTGCAATATCCCATACCATTAAATTCACTGTGATATCCTTTCCCATATCATCCTTTATTGTGACGGGTTCCTTTGTGATATTTACACCAACAGTAGGAATATACTCGTATTCGAATTTATCACCACAGAAATTTGTTAATAGACTTGTTTTACCAACAGCAGGGTCTCCAATTACAATAATTTTAAAGATCATCTCAGTTCTTTCATGAAACACTAAGTTCCCTTCTTTTTTATCTTCAGTCATAATTTTTCCTAAGTTTTTTTTGAAATTTTTCAGTTTTTAATTAATTAAGTAATGAAATTCCAATATAAAAATTTTAATTATTCCTTATTAAGTTGAATCCGTTTTTTTATTTCAAATTTTGATATCTTACTTTTTTCACAAGATATAAAAAAAATTTCATCTAAAAGAAATGTAATTTCTCTCCAACTTAGTTGCAAGTTCTCTATTATCTTTAAAAGGTTGTTTTTACCTCTAATTTGACCAACACTTAAATGTGGTCTAAATCCGTTTTTATATTTATTTATATCATTACAATCTGGTACTATTTTAAGAATTAATGCTTGAAGATTACTAATTACATCAACTGGTTCTGGATTTAACCATAAAGTATATCTTTGACTTCCATGGTTAAAATATTTAAATTGTTTCAAATGGATTTTAAATGGATCAATAGATTTACATTCATCTGAGAATACTTTTTCAAGCGTTTGATAATCTTCTTCGGGTCTAAATGGATATAATAGTGTTATATGGGGCATCCATCTGTTTATTTTGCGATCATGGATTTTGCGAATTTCTTGGATTGGTGCCCACTCTTCTTCTGGAGGGATTATTACCACTGCAGAAGTATAAACTTTTATCATAATAATTTTTGTTATAATTTCAAATTAAAAGATTTTTATTTTAATAAATTTTAATTCTAATTTGATATATGAAGATAAAACATAGGCATTTTATACGGAAATCCGAACTAAAACCCTTAAAAGACGAAATTCTAAAACAATATGATCAAAATTTTGTTGATCAAATATTTCCTGAAAAATGTAATGTAGAAGTAATTCAGACGGAGGCAGGAGACACATTATATGCAATCAATAATTTACTAAAACTTTTTAAATCTAAGGATGGATATATTCCAGTTTTAACATTATTACTAAATAATCAAGTTAATTTAAAAGCAATTGTTGTTGATTTTGGGGCTGTTCGTCATGTAGCTAATGGAGCAGATATAATGCGACCAGGGATAACTAAAATAGATCCTTCAATTAAAAAAGGGGATATCGTAGAAGTTAGAGAAGAAACAAAAAATAGAGCTATAGCTATTGGAAAAGCAATCTTTGATGCTTCCGAAATGGAAACAAAAAGTTCTGGAAAAGTAGTAAAGAATCTTCATACAATTCAAGATTCTGTTTGGGAATTTGAAAAACAATTTAAGTAAATTCTGCTTTCAAAATTGATCCAAGTATAGTTTTTTCTGGCTCTGCTAATTCACTAATTGAGTAACTTTCTATTTCATAAGAATCTAATAGATCTCCACATTCTTTAAATCTACATAAATTAACAATTATATTCAATCCTTCTTCTATAATTTTTGTATTTTCTAACTCAACTGAAGCTTTCATTAACTTTATTATCGAATGAGACTTCCATAATTCATTCTCATAAAAATTATTATCTAAACACAAGAAATCTTCGAAAATTCCTGTAAAAAACTCTACTTCAGAGATCAATTTTAGCCTATACCACCTCAACCCTTATCTACTGAAAAATACGCACTTCTCCATTACAGTTGCATGTAAATATTTATCCATTAATATATTTTAATCCATTCATTCCAGATATTTTCCGTTATGATAATACTAACATCCTAGATTCGGTTAGAAATGTACGAAATAGGTAACTATTTTTTCAAAATCGTTAATATATCAATTTTTTTTTTAATTTTGCAATATCTATTTAACTTCTTGGTATGTTAGCAATCTGAAATTATAAGATTGATTTGAAAAACAGACAATTAAAACTCTTATAATATCTACATATCCATATATATAATTTAAATTAGGTTGTGAGTTAAAGTTATTATGAATATTCAAGAATTCATTCTATATGAACAAAAAGGGCGTATCGCCACAATTACAATTAATAGACCAGATAAAGCGAATGCATGTAATATTTCAATGTTAAAATCGATATATCAATATTTAATAGATGCAGATAAAGACGAGAAAGTTGAGTGTATTTTAATTAAAAGTATTGGTCAAAGGTTTTTTTCGGCAGGGTATGATCTTAAAGAAATACAAGGTGCTCCTGAAAAAGTAGCACAAATAACTGAATGGGGCAGAAAGATAAATGAAACTATTATTCTTATGAAAAAACTTGTAATTACCCAGATTCAAGGCATTGCTATTGGTTTTGGTGCAATGTTAATCCTTGCTTCTGATTTAAGGATTTTTGCAGATAGACCTGTTGATGAGTTATATATGAGATTACCAGAACTCGCAATTTCTGCTTTTCCTCAGACTGGGGCGACTCTTTTACCCCTCTTGGGGTTCGGGTTGACATATGCAAAGAATCTCCTTTTTACTACAGATAAATTCGGTGTGAAAGACTTAAAGAAAATCAATTTCCCAACGAAGGTTTTTCCCCTCGATCAACTTGAATCTGATACTCGTAATTTCGCTAAACAAATGGTTAAATATCAAAAAGAATTTATCTTTTTTACAAAAACTATGTTAAGGATTATGAATAAAGCCTACATTAAATCATGTTTTGACTTAGAAGATGAGTTTGGGAAAATTGCTTTTGATCCAAAGAAATTTACAATGAAGGAACTAGACGATATTATAGTGAATTTACAATCGAAATACCCCTAATTTCTTTTTTTAATTTTTAATTTTCCAATTGAAATTTATTCCATTTAACCCTAAGTAAATTTTTTTTAGTAAATAGTTCTGGGCTTTTTACTGAGTGATTTATTAGTTTTTTTGGAAAATATGTTTCTTGGGTAATATAAAGTTGAATTTATATAATATCTGAGTGATATGTTTCTTGCATATTACACGATGTTATAATCAACTTGAAATTTATATTACTAGGGAATATATGTTGATGGTCATAATGAGCATAATAATAAGCATATCTCGATGACTCATCATAATTAAAAAAAAGAGGTTGTGTGTGGAAGAATGAGTATGTATCGGTCATATTTATTAAAAAATAATTTCTGGGCCAAAAAAGGAAATGAAAAATTTCCTGATACAGAAAAAGTCTTTATCAAACATGATTCTGAAGTGGGAGGGATTTATGCAATCCTTGAAAATGATAAGAAGGGAGTTAAAATTATAGCTGAAGGTAAGGAATTTTTCTTTAATAATTTTGATAAGCTTGATTCTTTTTTGACTCGACTTCAACAGAGAAAGGATAATTTCATGAAAATTCTCAGGAGAAAAAACATTTCCCAGAAATTACGAATGTTGGATATTTAGGGTTTTTTCATTATCAAATTTCTAATCTTTTTTAAATTGTATAGAGCAGTTTAACTTTAATTTTTATTGCTCTTAATTCATTAAGAGTTATAAATAAATAGGTTGAAGTCCCGTCTGAAAATGTCTTAACCGCAATTCTTTACCACGAGAGATTTTCACTTTGGGAATTTTTTCTTTATTCTGAAAGAGTTCTTTAATAGCAGCTACAGTGTAATCGATATGAGAAGTACTATACACATTGCGAGGCACTGCAAAACGGACTAAATTTGATATTCCCTTTTGTTGTTCAGGAGTTTTTTTATCCCACTCAAATGCAAAAGGACCTAATTCACAAGCTCGTATTCCATAATGTCTAAGAAGTTCAATAGTAAATCCAACACCTCCAAAATCACTGATCTTCATATTCGTTCCCTCAAAAAATTTATCCATATTTAAGTAAACAGCATGACCTCCTGCAGGAAGAATAACAGGAATACCAATTTGAGCAAGCTTTTTCGCAAATTCTCTTACTTGTGTTTTCCGTTCATTTAAATAAGATTCCTCCACAACTTCATAAAGCCCTGCTGCGAGTGCCATGATATCTCGCCCGGACATCCCACCATATGAATCATTTCCAAAAGTCATTATCTGCTTTTCTTTTAACTTTATTCCAATATCTGCATTAATGGAAAATTTCTTGTGGAAAACTCCTCGATCTCTAAAGAAGAACCCTCCACCGATATTAGCTAATCCATCTTTTTTAAAACTTATCGTGAATCCATCTACAAATGAGAACATTTCTTGAACAATACTTGGTACTGAACGATTTTGGAATCCTTCTTCAAATTCTTTTATAAAATTAGCATTTTCAGCGAATCTACAAGCATCAAAAAAAAGAGGGATGTCATGCTTTACTGCAATTTTATGAACATCTTTAATATTTTTCATCGAAACAGGTTGCCCAGCAGCTCTATTATTAGTAATTGTTATATAAATTATTGGAATAGAATCTACACCTTTATCTTGAATCAATTTTTCAAGCTCTTTTACATCCATATTACCCTTAAATGGATTTCTTTTATCCATTTCATCATAGGGAAAATCCTCCATTAAGTTGCTCGATAAAAGATTTACAGCATTAATACCATTAGCAACAATATTGGCTTCAGTTGTATCAAAATGTCCATTATTTGGAATATAGTATTCAAGATCAGGGTTTTTCTTTTTTAAAAGAGGAGCGATAGTTGAGAAGAGTAAAAACTCTGCACATCGTCCCTGGGGAAGTATGAAAGCATTAGGACGGATTAACTGATGTACTCCACCATTTACAAAACCTCCTTCATAAGATGCTAGGTAGAGCTCATCCATTAATTTTTTTACATTTGTTTCTCCCGAAAGGATCAAATTAATCGATCGTTTTGGATTATCACCACGTTCGAAAGTGTCTCTGACTGCATCTAAAAGGACATAGTATCCTTTATTACGAGCATAAGATTCATCTCCATGAAAGAGAGCGCTCCATTGAAAATCGGTCATCGTACCAGAACCAGAGTCAGATAAAAAATCCACAAATAATAAATCCGCTGGAAAGGAAAACATATTATACTCTGTTTTCTCAAGTATATATTCACGCTGTTCTTTAGTAACATTTTTAATTGTTCGAACAATTAATGGTTTGTTTACTGGAACTGGGAACCCCAATTCATTTTGTGATTTCAAAATCCAATACCTACAATTAATTATTTAAATTTTTATTTTGAGTTTTTCTAAGATTCTTGAATTTATAATTCTAAATCATTAAAAAATGATTTGTAAAGTAAAATCTAAGAAATTACGATTTGAAAATTTTAATTTTGATCATAAATTCATTAATAAATAAAATAAATTTCTAAAGAGATAATTAACATGGAACTCCCAGATTATATTAAAAACAGAATTTGGAAGGATTATTTACCAGATGGAATCACTCTGGAAATTGAAATTCCTGAAGATAAGTCTTTAATTGATGTATTTGAAACTGGTGCTAAAGAACATGCCGATAAAGTAGCATTGGATTACTTCGGAAGGGAATTCACATTTGGGGACATGGATCAATTGACAAGAAGATTTGCTTATGCCCTCTTAAAATTAGGGATAAAAAAGGGAGATGTGATAGCCCTTTGGTTGCCAAACAGTCCACATTTTAGCATTTGTTATTTTGCTTCTCTAGGTGTTGGAGCGACGTTAACTGCAATTAGTCCGCTATTTGTAGCAAGAGAGATGATTTATCAAATAAAAGATTCAGGTGCAAAATATCTCATAATGATTGATAGATTTTTTCGAGAATTCAAGAAAGCAGAAGATCAATTAGCATTGGAAAAAGTGATTTTAGTGAATGTAGAGGGAAAAGTTCCAGATATACCTGAGACAGACAAATTAATTCATTACAACACATTGATGGAAGTAAATCCCGAATCCCTAACAGAATTCAAAGTTGACATCAATCCAAAAGAAGATATTGCGATTATTCAATATACAGGAGGTACAACAGGCGACCCTAAAGGTGCTGAACTATCTCACTATAATGCTCTATCAAATTTGATGCAAATTGGACAAATCTCGGATTATATGAGAGAACATTATATTAAGGGAGATCTGGTGGGACTTTCTATACTCCCTTGGTATCATGTATATGGTCAAATATGTGAGCTTTTACAGGGTCCGCGTACTGGAGGCAAGGGGATCATTTTTCCAACATTTGATATCCCCCGGATAATCGAAACTATAAAGAGGAAACAAGCTAATTTCATTCTTGGAGTGCCTACTATGTTTATTAATATATTAGGATCACCTTTAAGTAAAGGTGTTGATTTTTCCAATCTTAAATATTGTAATGTAGGAGCATCAGCAATGCCTATTGAAGTTGCTAAGGAATGGGAAAAGAAGACTGGATTTC
>JBHLKB010000122.1:0-7074 GCA_048887205.1 Candidatus Hodarchaeota archaeon | reverse complement strand
TTGATAAATCTTTCAACATAAATGATAAAGCAGCGCTGGTAAAAGACATTGTGTCAGTACCATGTCCAATCATGACGCCTTCAATTCCGGAATTTGCTGCTTCTGCAACTTTTATCGCCAATTTTTGCCAATATTCATGTTTCATATTTTCTGATAAAATCTCAAATACCATTTCACATTCAAGGTTACATATTTCAGCTAACTCGGGGACAGCACTAAATAATTCTCCTGGTGTGAAAGAGGGGATTACTGCTCCTGTGGTGTAATCTAATCTTGAGGCGACTGTTCCACCAGTTCCTAATAATTTAACTTTAGGGAGATTTTTATTTATTGGAAAATCCTTTTCAGGAATTTTATAGGAAGCTTCCCTTTTTCCAATTTTTATGATTTCTTGTATATCGGAAACTTTTATTCCAATGTTATAATTATTCTCTAATTTAATATTTATGAAATTTGGGGCTGAATATTCACTTCTTGGCAAAATTATCCCTTCATAACTAGTTTTTTCAGTTTTAATTTGAACAATATCCCAAATTTCTACTTTATACTTTTTTAAGAGTTTAGTTCCCTCTGCTCTATATCCTTTCAATTTTTCATTCATTTATTTCAACTCTTTTAATTTTTCTTTTATTTTTTTTTCTAATTCCTCAGAAACAACAGCACCATCAATTTTTCCTCGGACTTTTTTCATAAGTTCTCCCATCAAAGGTCCTTTTGCTCGCATTTCTTTTTCTTTTATCATTTTAGAGTTATCGTTTACTAATTTGTTTATCAATTGTTTAAGATCATCCATGGAAATACTCTCGATTTTTAACTCCTTTCTAATTTGATTAATAGTGAGTTCTGGAGTATCGGCTTTAAGTGTCATTATCTGTTCGATTGCTTCTTTACTAATTCTTTTTTCTTTAAGTAGGTTAAAAATTTCTACAAAATCGTGGTCAGCTATATTTTCAATGTTTTTCCCCTCTCTTCTGAGAGCAGTTGTGGTTTCTAGTAGAGTAGTGAAAATTAATAAAGGATTATCAGGATACAATTTTATTAGATTATCAAATAGTTGTAATTTTCCTGTAAAAATTAAATCTTTGATAAATCTTTCTTCTATTTTATATTTCTTAGAATAGTGTTTTATAGTTACCCAAGGGTATTCTGGGAGGCTTTTTCTAATTACATTGATTTCTTCTTCAGTATTAAATATAGCTTCTGTATCAGTATCAGGATATAACCTTGCTCCTCCATGAAGCTCTCTTAAAAATTCTGTATTTCCGTTATCCAGAGCTCTTCTAGTCTCAGGAGGAACCCCCTTAAATGCAAACTTAACTCGTTTGATTATGACATCCATGGCTTTATTCACTTCTTTCTTAGTTCCTAAAACTAATACAAAACAATCAGTTTCTTTCGTTTCTAATTTCTCTTTGATTTTCTTAATATCCTCATTCTGAAAATTATATGTGCTTAAATCTTCGTCTGAGTGAATAATGCCTTTCAAACCAGAAATCAATTTAACTTTGCTACTAACTTCAGTACCAAATCTATAATCTTCCATTAATTCTTTTCCAAATAAACCCTTAAGTCCACTGAAATTAATCCCAAATAATAATTTTCCTGATTGAATCCCCTTGGCTACAAAATTAGATTTAGTTTTAGCTAAAGTTTCAGTTAAGTCCACAGGATTAGCTGGAATATCTTTTTCATCTAATTTTCTTTTTTCTAGTTCTTCCTTAATTTCAATTAATTTTAATTGTCGTGAAATTTCATGATTAATTAAGATTGGGATCCATCCTAACTTTTGAACTCCTTTTATTTCAATTCTAGTCCCTGCTTCAATACTGACATTAACATCCTGTCTTATTGATCCGAGAACTTTTTTTACATTTGTTGACCATAATAACAATCCTATTCTTTCAGCACATTCTCGACATTCATTAGGGGTCTTTATATCAGGTTTAGTTGTAACCTCTATCAATGGAATTCCTAAGCGATCTAATCTAAAAAAGTTCGTTTTATTTTCAGTCTTAATTTTTCTCGCGGCTTCTTCCTCTAAACTCAAAATTTCTATTTGAATTTTTTTACCACTTTCTAAAGTTACATAACCATCAGTTCCAAGTATCATTGTGCGTTGAAACCCACAGGGAACACTTCCATCAAGGTAATTTTTTCTACAAACATGCATTTCTTCAATTATTTTGGCATTTAGAAGCATGGCAATCTGTAAAGCAATCATTCTTGCTTCTAAATTGCAAGAAAAGGGAGGAGTATCATCGAGTTCATAGGTACATACCACATCATTATATCCTTCATATGTAATTCCCATCCCCTTTTCGTATTCTGTTAGCATTGCTTTGTCAAAAGTTCCCATTTCACCTAAAACAGGTCTCATCATTCGGTTTATTGTAAAATCTGGCTCTCGAGTTCCCTGAAGTTTCGCAGGACATCTACAGAATAATTTTTTTTCTGTATCAAGCTGTTGATGAATCTCGAGCCCGCATTTGAGTCCCAACTTTTCATAATCAAATTCATTCATAATAGGATCGGATCTACTTTTTTTAAAGATTTAAACATACAATAAATATTCAAGTAATAAATGTTATAATTATTTTCAAAAAAATTTTGGGATATTTATTTGAAGAAAAATAAGAAATGATTATATGACTAGAAGTCTTATAATTATTTATTTCAAATAATAAATACCCTCTTTCTGAGAAATCTCTGAATGCTTTGAAAGAAAATCCATTAATAATTGCTTATGTTCAATATTTTTTTCGATAGCTTGTTCAACTTGAAAAGAGAGATCTTTAAAATTTTCAATTCTAATCCAATGTATTTTATTAAAAAACAATAATAATTTGCCAAGAAAATCTTCTTTAGTACCAAATTTCCGCAAATCTTTCTTTATTATGTTAATCCATTTATTAAAAGCACTTTTGCTCTTAAAACTTATAAATAAATTGTTATCTTCTGCTAAATTTGTCCATAAATACTTATCTTTATCATCGAGCATTCTGGTATAATTTACTATGTAGTTTATATTTTCTTTTAGGAGTTTTATTCTTTCTCTCTTAGCTAATTCTTTTTTAAACAGAAGATCTGTCTCTATTAAATCCAATCGACAATAATAGTCTGTAGGGGAATATAGAAAATCAGTTATTTTTACTCCTAACATTCCAAATATAGCTGCAAAGAATTTACAATTTTCAAAATGCAGATTTTTGTATTTTCCAATAAATTCCAAGGTTCCTCTAGCAGGTTCATTATTCTTACCCGGAAATAATTCTAATCTCATATCTTTAGAAATATTAGTAGTACCATATCGACTTCTTATTTTTTCAAATAATATATCGAGATCTTTGAGAGTTTGAAATTGACTCTGTAAAAATCTAAGATATGCAAGTAAAAAACGTGTATTAAATTCAAATGAAAAATGATTATACTTATTGCATTCTGTTACCATTTCATATAACGGAATAGTAGCTTTAAAAGTAAATCTATCAAAGAAATCTTTAACCTCTTTATCTTCCACTCTGGCAAAATCACCAAGAGTTTTCCCTTTTTTAAATAACTCTAGTATATTTTCCATGATAGAGTTATAAAAAGCTGATATACTTTGAAATCTATTATCATGAGGGTTTTTTTTATGATTTGTATTTACATATCTTTTTATCCAATCTTTTAGAGCTGGCGATATTGAAATCGTTTGTTGGGCAGTTTTCTTATTTGAAAGATATTTTTTAGAGGTCATAATTCCTAATATTTTACCTAATTTTTAAATTTATATTAGTTGAGAAGTTTAAAATTTTAAGAGTATTTCTAATAAAGAAGAAATTTTGTAATTAACTAGATTTTTACAAGATACAATTTTTTCTAATAATATATTTCTATTTCAAATTTATTTGTTTATTCTTTTTTGGATTAGCTATTGTTAAAATTTTTTTAGAGAAAAGTTAATATTAAGTTTTAAATAGTCTCTTGAAAAATTATATTTGGGCAATTTTTAAAGATACTAATCAAGGGGATGACAGGAGACCCTTACCAAAAAGGTAAACAGGGCAGAAAAACTGTAGGGTTAAGGAGGACGAGATCTTCCCTTTCTTTTCCTTCTTTTTCTTTATAATAGACTGGATATCTCTAAGAATTTAGAGGCTCTAAGCGATATTTCCCATTTATATGTGAAATTTTTGATTTTCTTGAAAGGATCTCTAATAAATATTCTCGTTCAGGTTGATATTTGGATTCTGATAATCTGATTTGAAAAATTAAGTCGTTTTCACTTTCAATTTCAATCCAATGTAATTTCTCAAAGAATTTTAGAAAATTAAGATAAAATTCCTCTTTATCTCCAAATTTTTCAATTTCATTTTCTATTAATTTTACCCATTCTTTTTTAGTTAACTCGTTATTAAAATTAATGATAATACTCTTATCCTCAGCTAATTTCATCCATAAGTAGTAATCTTCATCATTTATAATTCTATTGTAATTGATGAAATACGAAAGGTTATGATCCATAAGCTTGATTCTCTCTTTTTTTGCTAAATCCTTTCTAAAAAATAATTCTGTTGTTTTTAAATCAAATCTACAATAATTATTTTTAGGTGAATATAAAAAATCTGTAATTTTATTTCCTAATAATCCGAAAAGTGCAGCAGAGAATTTATAATTTTCATAACACAAATTTTGATATAATCCAGCATGTTCAAAAATTCCTGATAAATCTTTACTGCTTTTTCCAGTAAAAAGATCTAATCTAAATTCTTTAGAGATATTATTTGAAAATACATAGTTTCGCACTCGATTAAATATTGTTTTTATGGTAGTAATATCGTAAGGATCCAACCGAGACATATATAACCTTCGAAGAGTGAAGTAGAAGAAGGGATTTCTCTCAAGAGTGGGATTTGTATAGCGATTTGCTTTTATAGCATTTTCATAATATGGAATTAAAGCATTGAAAGATATCTTATTAAAAAAATCTTTTATCTCTGTATCTACAAATACTTCTAAATCTTCAAGGGTTTTACCTTGTGCTAAAATATCCATTGTTTTCTCCATTACAAAGTTATAAAACGCAGAATTGCTCCTGAATCTATTATCTTCTGGATATTTTTTATGATTTTCATTTACATATGTCTCAATTTTACTTTTAAGTGCTGGCGAAATAGAAATTGTTTGCTGGGTTATTTTCTTTTTTGATAAAGATCTTTCTGAAGCCATTATAATTCATTACTCTTATATATTTGATATTTATACCGTAGTATATAGTATATATAAAATTATATTAAGATCAACTATTTTAAAATTTTAGCCTAAAATGCTTTAGATACATACACACCATCTAGCTTATATCCCATTTCATAAAACCAATCCCTTGCTCCGATTCCACTAATAACTGCCAATTTTTTTACATCAAACTCTTCAAATGATATCTTTTCAGCGTTTTCCATTAATAATTTTCCAAAACCTCGATGTTGAATTTGAGTGTAACGGTTTGGTTTTGAGTCTTTTGGAACAAGTTCACCAACTACTTTGATTTCCCTTATTATCATCGTTTTTCCATCATTTAGTTCTGGTCTGTGAGCGAATTCTGAGGGTTTTCTTAAGCGTAAATATCCAACTAAATAATCTTCTTCTTTATTCTCATAAGATAAAAATACTTCTTTACCTTGAGAAGCATCATAATCCAAACGATATAATTTTACTCCATCTAATGATTTTTCATTGATAATTTCTTTTCTCTCATTTATTCCATATTCCCTACACCTTATACATTTACAAGTCTCATTTATTTCTCTTAATCTTTCTTGTACTAATTGCCTTAAATTGCTATTTTTGCATCCTGCTTCGATCAATGTAGCGGGTATATCTCGCATAATTCTTTGAATTCTAACATAGGAGGGAAGATTTATTTTAACCCTTGCAATTAAATCTATCAATTCTTTATCAGAGTAAGGTGAATATTTACCTTCACTCCACCAATTATACAATTCAGTACCATTTATTACTAGTGTTGGATAAACTTTTAACATATCTGGACGATAATTGGTATTAGAAAATAATTCATCAAATAATTCAATATCTTTAGAATAATTAGAACCAGGCAGGTTGGGCATGATATGAGCATTTATCTTTAAACCAGCATCCTTAGCAATTCTGATGGCTTCTATACTGTCTTTTGTAGTGTGAGCCCTCTTTACTAGGTCATATATTTCGTCATATATAGTTTGTACACCTATTTCAACTCGAGTAGTTCCGTATTGTAGCATTTTATCAACATCTTTTTCTTTACAATAATCTGGTCTAGTTTCGATTGTAATACCAACGACTCTTCTTTTAGATCTTTCTGCTAATATCTTAGCTTCTTCTAAGCTGTCTAATTTCTGTTCTATTATTCCTTCTAATGCTCCTTTAACAAAATTTGTTTGGTATTCAGGATTAGTTGATAAAAATGTTCCCCCCATAATGATTAATTCTATTTTATCAACTTTATGGCCAATAGCTTCTAAATCATTAATTCTACTTCGAACTTGTAAGTAAGGATCATAATTATTATGAATAGATCTCATAGCTGCTGGTTCTTGGCCTGTATAAGATTGGGCTACTTTTTCTCCGGGTTGTGAATCTTGTCCGGGGCAATAAATGCAAGTTCCGGGACATGGAAGGGGTTTTGTCATTATAGCTATAACTGAGACGCCGGATAGGGTTCGAGTTGATCTTCTTTTTAAAATCGGAAGTATAATATCTTTCTCATTTGGAGTTGCATAATCTAAGATTAGCGCATTTTTAATTACCTTTTTGTAATTAAATTTTTTTCCTATTTTACCTTTAATATTGGTTATTTTTTCGCGAGAGATGTTTGGATTCTCGATCAGGAAATTAATTATTTCTCTTGAAATAAGTTTAATTTTTTCAGGAAATTCAGTTTTTTCTTGTACCATTTCATGCCATATTTAATGTATTTTTGATTTTTTATAACTCTACTTTTCTCCCAGCAAAATCTCTTTTAAATTTTCCAAAATCTTCCATCTTCTTTAAGGATTCAGTTTTAAAAACAGGTCCATCTTTGCAAACTAGTAATCCTAA
>JBHLKB010000121.1:3511-7118 GCA_048887205.1 Candidatus Hodarchaeota archaeon | reverse complement strand
ATAATTAAAACAATTACAAATTCTCTCACTGGGTCGGTTAATCTCCAGATTCTTAACTCGATCTCTAAGTCTATAGATTCTGCTTGTAACTCAGGAAATTGAACTAAGTAAAATAGTAATAAACTAAATGCTAGGGTACCTAATGCTAAATATGGTCCTTTAAGCCTAAGAGCTGGAACTGCAATTATTAAACCAATTATTATAGTAGCTATTGCTGATATTAATAAAGCTACTGGCCAGTTTTCATTTGCAGGCCAATTATATTCTGCTTGAAAAAAAGACGTCGTAAATGCAAACATATAACCTCCAATTCCAAAGAATGCTGAATGCCCAAAACTCACCTGCCCAGTTACTCCAGCAAGTAAATCCCAACTAGCAGCAAAAATTGAATATATTAATGCAACTGTAAAAAGGTGATAATATGTAGCATCATTTAAAATTAGGGGGAGTAGAATAACAAGAGCCATGCATACCATAATTATTCCTCCTCTATATGATGTTGCCCATGTTTTAAGGTTGTCACGAGCTGCTGGAATCTGATAATCTATAAAATTTTTTGTTCCACTGGTTATTCTACGATAAAATTTAATTACTGGTTCCTTTAATTGAAAACGCGTTTTTATTTCTAATACCTCTAGTTCTTCCTCAATTAATTTACTTTCTTTTTTACTTACCATCTTTTTTCTTTTGTATCCTTTTATTATAGTTTATATTATATTTTTTCTTTTTTTCCTAATATTCCACGTGGTCTAATCATAAGCATTAAAATTACTACGATAAGGTGAAATATACCATCTAATGGGAGTTTCAACCCTGTCCACATTGTTACCCATTCATTTATAAAATTTTTACAGAAATATGTCCCATAAGAGAGAACAAATGCACCTATTACTGTTCCTGGAATACTCCCCATTCCTCCAAGTATAACGACCGACATTGACAATAAGAGGAATTCCCAGCCTGTCTGAAGTGACATATCTCGCTCTGGTACATATAGGAAAGCAGCGATTCCAGCAAGTAAGGCAGATAGAGTTACGGTGAATAATAGGACTCCATCGAGATTAATTCCCATAAGTCTTGCAGCATCTTGATCTTGAGAAACAGCTCTTATAGCTTTACCAAATCTAGATTTATTAATAAATAATATTACTAGGGTTACGAGACCTATTGATATTAATGAAATAATTATTTTATGATAGGATACTGCTATTCCGAAAATGTTTAACTGTCCCGTAATAAATTCCGGAAGAAACACCATACCTGGTATAGCATTTATTTGTAATACATTCTCAAGTAACCAGACAAAATTAAAAATGAGATAACCCAATGAAAATGTAATAATTAATATCATAATTTCATTATCACGGAAAGGCTTGATAAGTATGAGATACGTTAAAGCTCCTACTATTGTAATAATTATTAAACTAAGTATTACTGCAGTTGGATACGGCCAGTTTAGATATTGAAAATTTGAAAAAACAAAGATAAGATAACCTGTTAAGAAGTAAAACATACCATGACTCAAATTTATAACATGCCCAACTCCATAGACTAAAGAATACCCTAACGAAATAAGTGTTAAGATTAATGCTAAAACACTGCCAGAAATAAATATTTCAATAATACCAGAAAACATAGTTTGATCAAAAATATATGCAAATAATAAAAGAACTAATAATAGAATCGATATCCCAATAACAATTATAACTTTTTTTTTATTGTCCTTTATCTTCTCTAAAATCACAGATGCCAAAATATATCAATCTTCTATGTAATTAATTGTTTCTAATAATAAATTTAGGTTTTATTTTTTAATTAACGTTATTTAAAAAATCTTTTGTTTAACAATTTGATTTGAGTATTCATACGATAAAAAAGTCAAAAAAACTGTATCAGTTTACAATAAAATTAAAAAAAAAAATATATATTTTTCAGTGATTTTCACTTTTTTGATGGGTTCCTTACCACCAGTAAGGGAAAATCAGATTGTTTTTATATGCGTTTATAGGTTTGCCACCAATAGTTGGATAAGTTACGGCACTTAGAGGACCGACATAATTAGCAAAAATCCCTCTAGATTCATTTCCATAAAACCATCCTGGAATAATGGGAGCATCATAAGCTCCACCAGGGTCTGAAACATTGAGTGGTTGCCACTGACGGAATAGGTTTTCACCCCAACCAAAAGGATGATGCCCATCTTGAGGTAATACGTCATGATATTGATCAAAGCCTACCCAAGTATTAATTCCTTGCCAATGAGTAGTATAATTACTATAGACTTCTAAGGCTGTCACTATCTGATCACTGGTTAAAATCGCATCAGCTGCAACAAATTCATCAGTAATATGATTAACGATATTAAAGGCATTCATTGTCGTATAGATTGGAGATTCTCCCCACTCCTCCACATATTCGTCTAGAAATGGTAGAAAATCGTTGGTAAGATTGACATACGCGTATCCATGAGATGTGATTTCATACATACCACCATATGACGTAGCTGCTATATATACGTCAAACTGTGCCAATACATTGATACCTGCCAATAATGCTTTCGGTTTATACGCACCGTATCGTCCACCAAATGCTCCTCCAACTGCTGGATCTGAGAGGATTGGAACTATTAAATGGCTTTTGTGTACTGTTAACAATTTTAACCATAATGCATCATAATCGAACGCTAAACCTCCAGCAGGAATTGCTTCGGTTACAATTGTCATCGCAGGATACTTCGCATTAACGGTTTGTGAAAATGCTCCTAAAACATCAGCAGTCCACATAAGATTTTCATATACAACGGTAATGTTGTTAACAGGGTATCCAATATGGTCAGTAATGTTGCCTATAAGTCTATCATTTATATAATTGCCAATAATTACTCCCATCCTTTTATTATTAAGGGGACCATAACGAAAAGTATATTTATAGAAATCATAGAAATTTCCCACACGTATTTTACACCAATCTTCGGTTGCTGTACCCGTAATTAGGAAGGGAAGTTTAGCAGCCATTACGATATCATGGTAAACCGAGAAGACTTCGGAACGGAATCCTCCCATACAAACATGAGGATTATGGCCCACCATATCATTCGCTGCAGCGGTTGCGGTATCAAAATCATATGCTGCCTCTTTTGTATCTTCTACTACAAGACCAACCCAATATTGTACACCACCAATGGTAACTCCACCACCTTCATTGATTCTACGAGCTGCCGTATAAGCTCCCTGCCAAGCACCATCACCACTCCAACTCAAATCATCAAGAAGTCCGAATTTAATAGTTTGACTCAATGGTTTTTTTTCTGGTTCAAGCCCAGGATAAATATACGGATTTACTGCTGCGGCTTCTGGAGCTGCCAGAAAAACCCAAGCACCAATTCCAATACCTGTGCCTATAGCTGCAATAAGAACGATAGCTAAAATTCTTTTTGTTAAAGCTTCCATATTTTAGATCACTTATTTATTTAATTTTTAAATATTTTATTTTTAAATTTAGATTAACATTTAATAGTTCATTTTAACATATATTTAAAGTTTTCAACTTTTTATATTTTAAATCATCAGATAGTTATAAGAGTCTGCCAATAATCAAAAAAAATTTT
>JBHLKB010000121.1:0-3411 GCA_048887205.1 Candidatus Hodarchaeota archaeon | reverse complement strand
TATTTAAAGTTTTCAACTTTTTATATTTTAAATCATCAGATAGTTATAAGAGTCTGCCAATAATCAAAAAAAATTTTAATTTATTTACAAAAAGAAGTTTAGATAGATTTGAATACCAACTATTATTCCTAATGAAATAACTATTATAATTAAGATTGTAAGAGTATAAAATCTCCATTTAATTGAAATATTTTCACTTCTTTCTTTAAATCTTATATAGGGTAATAATATTGCCCCCACAATCCAAATTGATATCCAAATAGTAAATATATACCATACAGGAGTGATAAAAGTAAACAAAACTACAATAATACTTCCCCAACTGATAATTAACCGTATCATTCTACGTCTAAATGTTATATTAGCATCCTCAGACACTTTAGATGGCATAAGTGAGTAGAGGATCCCAAAAAATGGAAAAATTACGAGTGCTGAATAAATTGGATGCAATAAGTTTAACAAAGCTGGTGATAAAAGAAAACCAAGGAAAATTGAAATCAAGATACTAAACAGAATCCATACGGATTTGATATGGGTCTTTAAGAAATTGATCATTTTAATGAACATCGTCCTAATTAAAATATTGAGATATCTAAAGAATTTACTTAAATAATCAATAAGATGATTGAAAAGCTCTTTTAACTCTTCTAAAAGGAAAATAAAAGGATAAACCAAGCAAGTTAGACCTAATACTGTGAAAAATGCAATTAAATTATAGGAGGCAAAGTATACAATCAAACTTAATAAGAGAAAGATTATAAACCAAAAGATTGCTGCTATAGCTGAATGTTCTTTAAAGGGTCGTACTTTAATAGCTAAGAAAACAACAAAAAGTAGGGATGAAATACTTAAATTCAAGAAAATATTGAAATTTGGGATGAGATCAATTAATAAGAAAGTGTCTATAGATAATAAAACTCCAAATATGAGAAATGAGTAAGATCTCAATGATTTTCGCAGTTTTTCTTTCAGTATACCTATTTTATCATCCACATACGTTATTATTAACATAATTAAAAATGAAGAAATTCCTAAATTAAGTATAATCAAAAGATTTAAACTGGCAAAATATAGGGGCCATAATATAAAATTTAGATATGATAAAATAATTAGAAAGAATCTAATTTTTTCTTTCCTTAATATAACAAATTGCCAAAAACTTAATAACTTGAAGAGATAAGCAACCTCGATAATAATAATAATAACAATAATTGGAATAACTGAAAAGAAAAATGCAGCAAAATAAACACTATAAAGCCAGATTAAATATGTTGATGTGAAGGTCATTATAGAGATCCAAGAGATTACTTTAATATAGCTTGATGATTTCCCTATAAATTTCAACAGATAACTGTCTATAATCATTAATAGATGGATTAATATACTTAGGATTAAAAAAATCAATTGTATTTCAAATCCCTGCAATATTAGAGTTTGAAATATAAAAATAGATAATGTAGTGTAGAAACCTATGCCTAATAATTGTTGAATTTGAATTTGCAATTTTTTAAGAGTGTCCTTTTTATTTGGTTTAAAATCCTTGAACGAGGCAAAAAGAGAATAATTTGTATAAAATTGCATTATTATAAATACAAAAATTTCTAAACTGAGGAATATAGGATAAAGAACAATAAGATTGTGTAGATTCAGTAATATTACCAATGACAGTATAAAATAGCTAAGAGTATGGACTAATGATGCATAACTTCTTTTTACTTTTTTTATCGAATAGATATCTAATAATGTTAAAATGAATAAAACTGATAATGATACTATAATACTTCCGAAAATTCCTATAAATTCACTTAATAACCCATAAACCATGATGCTTAATTCAAAATACAACACTAAAACTAAGAATGAATACATTTTTGGTAAAAAACTCGGATATGTTTCCGATTCGATTCCGAATTTTTGTTTAATTGTTATTGCATCTAAATATTGAACAGATTTGAACGATAAGCATATCTCTATTAATATTATAAAATTAATTAAAACAAAATTTAAGATGCCAAATATTGTAAAGATTTGAACCAGATTTATTGCTAATAGTCCTTGAAAAAGGATTAAAAGTATAAATTCAATCCTAATTTTGATCCTATGCTCAATTTTGACGAAGAAATAACTTAATACAAATAATAATAGAAAAGAATTTTGAAATAACAAGGAATAATAGGGAAATCCTCTTAATTCTTCAATGAGTAGTAGTAATCCATCTGAGATTAAGGAGGCTATAAAAAAAGAACCCCAAATAAGCGAATTATAAATTAAGACTAAACGAACAAGAGAGATCTTTTGTTGTGAAATATCTAAGAAAGATAAGAAATAAAGGGAAATGAGATTTAAAAGTGAGATTGTTAATACTAACAGGAAAACATTTAGATGAAATAAATAAAGGAAAAGAGATAGTGTATTACTGAATATGAGCCATGTCCATAAAATGAAATTTTTTCGCGTTGAGTCAAATAGTAAATAAAAATAATTTCTATCTATAAAACAACTCTCAAAAAATGTCACTCCACTAGTTATTAATAAAAATGAATAAATTGAAATTACTATATTAATATTCATAAAAACCATATAGAGAAAAACATTGATAGATAAGGCAATAGGAATTAAAAGATATAAAACAAAACTAATTTTATTGAAGTAAAGGAGTGGATTTTTAATTTTTATATCTAATTCTGATTTTTCGATATATTTCAAACAAAACAAAAATAAAACTGGCCAAATTATTAAAAAATCACAAATCTGGTAAACTACTAAAATTTGAGGAAATAATAGGTGCTTTAATAAATTTGGTAAAATAATTGCGATAAATAGTGAAATAAAAATTGAATTTAATAGAAAACATGTAAGATTGAGCCGTTTTACTTGATTCTTATCTTGGAAAAGGTTCAATATACTATTTTTTATTTCTGGTGTTTCAGCCTTCACAAAATTTTTAAATATATTGATTAAAATCTGAAAAGAGATAAGATATAACATCGACCAAGTTAATAACCAAAAAGGGTGAATGAACTCAAATATTAAAAGTAATTCTAAAATAGGTGTTGCCATAGGAATTGGAATAACAAACCAGAGCATATATCGATATTCAGTGAATATAAAGTATAAGAACAGAATAAACACAGATGTAAACGTAGAAATTAAAATACCCAGGGATGCTTTAAAGATGATAGAGATTAAGGAGGTTACTGATAGGGATATTCCAACTGCCAATATTAAACCTGGAATTATTTTATTAATACGGAATTTCATTTTATAACGATTAAGTATAAAAAAAGAACCTCCTCCTACTGTTAACGCCAATGAAAAAGCTAAAATCATTAAACCGGGAAATAAATTAAATGTAATGAAAGTTAAGCATGAAAAATTAGAAATGAGAATCAATGAGAGACATGAATCTAT
>JBHLKB010000120.1:0-7130 GCA_048887205.1 Candidatus Hodarchaeota archaeon | reverse complement strand
TAAAAATTCACTAATAAATTTATGAACAAGGATTTCAGGAATATTTATTGCTTTACTAATTTTTCTATATTCAGAATTGGTAATTGTCCTAATTCTTTCTCTTTTAGTCAAAAAAGTGATGTTTCGAAAAAGATAATTTAAAACAATTGGTCTTAGGGTATTCTGAGACTTGTAATATTTATAATAATAACTGATTAAATCGTCTGATTCGAAGTTCTGCTTTTTTAAGGTTTGAGTCATGTTTTCCTTAAAATTCCAATTTAATCTTACTTAATGGTAATAACAATAATATTTAAACAAAAAATACGATGATCATACTATCATAATTTTACTTGAATCCTTCTTGGCTTTTGGTTTTGGTAGATAAAAAAGTCTCTACACTTCTCATAATTTTTTTCTAATATTTCTAAATTTTTAACAACACGATCTCTATTCAAATTATGCTCTTTACATAATAAAGAGAATACTTTTGATTTATTGGGCAAATTCCAATATAATTTTTGCGTAGAATCATTAACTTCGGGAAATAGGAATATCTTTCTTATCTGTTTTATAATGTCTGGTGTTAAATTACTAAAATCATATGTACCAAATTCTTTTAAAATGAGATTTTCAAGAGTCTTATAACTTCTAATAAGAGTTAAGGCTTTTTTTGGACCAATATTTTTTACACCTTGAAAATAATCTGTACCAATTAAAATTCCAATATCAATTAGTTGAAATAAAGAAATGCCTAAATTTCTCAAATTTTCTTGCAAATCAATTTGTACAGGGTACACTTTTTGGTATTGCCATTTTCCCTGAACTTTTCTTTTCATAGACTTGGAAAGATTTTGAATAATATGGGGGCACCCAAAAAGCAATGAATCGAAATCTTGAGAATTAGAATAAGCAGCAAGTTTACGCTTTACTAAATTTGCACATTGAGATTCTGCTGACGCGGGAGATTCAATATATGGAATGCCAAAAGCGCCAAGAAGCTGCTTAGATTCTTTAATGACATTTTGCCACATATATTCCTTACTTAACGCAATGTTCCTTGCTAACTCCTTATTGCCATTTTTCATTGCCTCTTGATACCATCTCTGTGTAAAGATGAAATCTTTTAGTTGATCCTTAGTAATTACCCTCTTCAGCTCAGAAACTTTTCCATCGAAGCAAAAGATAGGAAAAATCTTCTTACAATAATAGAAATTCACTCTATAGAGTAGGCCATATAAATGAAAAATTGGTCTTTGAGTTCGATCCAATATTAAGTTGTTGTCATTCCTATCAGTATTTTTCTGGGTAAAGTTAAACAATCGCATAATGATATTTGGAGCATCAACAGCGATTACCTTTCCTCGCAAGTCTTGGTATTCGATCTTCTTTCGAACTATTATATTTTGTAATTTAACTCCCATATTGGAATTATTATAAGATAGGACTATAAAAATAAAAAAAGAAATTAGAAATAAATTTACCATCCTTTTATCATATGGTATAGCCGGAAAACAGCTTTGAATATATTTAACTTCTTAAATTTCAAAATTCACCTCTAACGTGCTTTATAAAGGTGAACTATAAATTACGTAAGAGTATTTAAATAAAAAATTTCACAAAATCAAGAAAAATCATCTTCAAGGAATTTTAAGATTTTTTTCCGCTCTTCTTCATTAAAGGCATTTGCAACGGCTTTTAATTCTTGTTCTGATAACAGATTTTCTCTGTCAACGTCACTCTCAATATCTTCAATGAAAAAATTTAATCCGCATTGGGCACACTCGATATAGTTATCATATACGAAAATATCTTCCGATTGACATCGTGGACAATAATATTCTGAAGGGATTTTAGTGGTAAATATTACCCATAACTGAAGAGTTATTAATATTATTGAAACCAAGAATATAAAACTCTCATAGTATATTATTGAGAAAATTAAAAGAGGATATTTAATGGGAATTCAACACACACCTTAAAAATGATTTATAGTCTCTAAATAATCTTGTCTTTTTAAATAAAAATTACACTGTAAGAATCTTGCTTTTTTCTTTATAAACAACTGAGGAGATTCTTAAATAAAAATTACTAAAAATTGGTGTAATCAAAGATTTCGAAAAAAAAGTATTTTTTTTATGATGAATACATTTTCAAACATAAGCCTTCTCAAACACGAAGACTGATGTGGGTCTTTTTTGGAATTCTTATATTTGTATTCTTATTCTTCCCGTTTTTTGCAATAAATTTAAGGTATCAGATCGGTAGTCTTGTTTCAATATTACTTGATGGGATAGGTGGTTTTTCCTTAGCTATTGGTGGTATTTATACAATGATAGGTGTCGTTGGAATATTCACAAGAAGCCACAACTGGACAAGGCATATAATAATAGGAATAATTTTATTATGGGTTGGATGCTGGTGCACAGGCACTGTGATAGATTTACTGGGAATTCCAATCGGGGATTCTGGAGGGTTAAAGGGTGGATATCACTAAATTCTTAAAATTACAATTTCTTTAATAATTATATACTCGTATTCCAAAATATTTTAATCCTGTATGAAGACCACAGACAGTTAATAAAATAATCGATACCACAATTACTCCAATCATTTTATGACGTTGAAATTGTCCTAAAAAGAGCCAACCTAAAACTCCAACAATTAATCCAAGCATACCGATAATCGATCCTAATGCTATTAAAAATTCTACTGCCTCTCCTACTCCTTCAAAATAGTTGAATAACATGGTAATGAAAAATATTATGCTATCCTTATAAACAAAAAATTGAATCTTAGATATTTTTTATTTAAATAACTACGGTTTAGGTTATTTCAATTAATTATTTCATTTTGATCAAAAATGAGAAAAATAGATGAAATTGGTATTTGTCCAAATTGCGATTGTACTCTATCAATCTTTAAAACTCAAAATTATAAGCGATTTGTAAAATGTGAGATATGCGGATTATCGTATGCTTTGCCAAAACGCGGGACAATTAGCAACTCAGCATTGATTTGTCAAAGAAACAGTTTTCCGATTCTGATTATTGATAAAAAGGAACAAAAGGCATATTTCTGGACTGATCAACCCTGTTTTAGCTGTATAAAGTATGATAAATGCGAACAAGTAAAAGATTTAATTGCTGAATTTACCGAATTAAAGGTGTATGGGTATTAAAAGACCAAAGTCAATAGTTATCATATCTTTTATATTAGTTTCCGTAATTTCTATCTATAACATTTCGAATATAGCTTATAGTCAGACATATAATAATGAAAATGAAGATATAATATTTAGTTCAATAGAAGAAGTTCTCGTGGATAAAGTCTATAATTTTACTTTAATTAATCCCTATGTTAACTTCTCCAATAATATCTACTTCGAAAAACCCTTTTTTTACTATATATCATTTCAAATAGTCAGTCCTCATACGTATCATATGAACATTTCACTACGCGATCCTGAAAATGATAAGTACGATATTTATGATAGTCGAGGAAGGTTTCCATTGGTTCCATTAATACAATTCGAAAAACCTGAGATACCATTTGGAGTGGCTATTACTGGGAATTATTCGATTACTTTTCAAGCACACTTGACAGAAAATCTCAATATTCATATAAAAATTATGAAAAGTCAAAATATTTGCCTTCAGGATACAATAAAGCCATCGGAATTTGGCAGAAGGGTTCTCTGTCAAGTCAAAAAATTCTATAATAAATCAGTAATATTACATAATATCACTCTTAAGAAAGATTGGTTATACAGATTCTATTTTGGAAGATATTCCCCTATAGCAAATGAGTCAGTCTGTATTACGAAAGTAGACTTTGATATAATATCGTCTGTCGATATTGAATATAAAATATACTTAAATAAGACATTAAGAGGAGTCTGTGAAGTTAGTTTTTTCGATTTTGGAACTGCTGTCGAATTTACCTATAATATTATTATGACAATCTATACTAAGGTAAAATGTGTAAATATCGCTTATAATATAGTAGATATCGATAAGATTGCAGTTGGCCTCGATCCAAACGATCCATATCCCCCTCCCGATAATGGTCATCCAGTAAATAATACGAGAACTGGCATTGAAGTATTTATTCCAGCAGAATGGATCATCGGGATGGTAATATTTTTAGGATTCGTAGTTGGATTACCAATACTAATGGGAGTATATCGAAAAAATAAAAATCTAACAGTAATCTAATTTTTTTTTCCTTCTTTTTTTTCTATTATTTTAGAATTTAGGCAGTTATTCAACCTGTGAAGTTAATTAGGCAATACACTAATAAAAAAATCTTTTATAGTAATCATACTTCTTTTTATTAAACCAATGTCCGACTTAGTTATTGATAAGTTAGATAATATAAACCAACTTTTTATCGAAGGTTTATATTTTCAAGCTCTTGAAGCTTTAGATGGTTTTGAGCAAAAAAAAGATATTAATCCTAAAGAACAGCTATCTTGTTATCTCCTCAAGAGCAATATTTATATTGAGCTTGGTGAATATCCTAATGCTCTCAAATTTGCTGAACAGGCGTGTAACATGAGTCAAGATCTTGGAAATAAACCTCTCTTAATTGATAGCTGCATATCAAAAGCTTGGGCTTTATGCAATTTAAAAAATTTTAACGCAGTTTTAGATTTATTATCAAAAGGAGAAGATTTGCTTAAAAAACTTCCTAGAAAATCACAGTCAGAGTTTGCAAAAAGGGTTGCTCTTTTAAAATTAATCAAAAGTTTTATATTTTTTCATTCAAAAAGACGCATAGATAAAGCTTTAGAATATGGGGAAGAGAGTCTAAAAATATCAGAGGAGCATGGTAATTACCCAGAAATGGCAAGTGCTCTACAACTTAACAGCAACTATTATTTTGCCAATGGAGATTTGAATCGCACTATAACTTATTTGGAACGATGTCTGAGAGTTCAGAAAACTTACCGCAAACGCGATGATTGGATAACCCTTAAAGATCTTGGAGTATTTTATGGTATAATAGGTGAATTAGATCTTGCTTTAGAATACACCAAGCAGAGCTTAATGCTTTCAGAAGAAATAGGTAATAAAACTTTCATTGCAGAATGTCTTAATAATTCTGCATTAATATATCGACAAAAAGGGGATCTAGATCGTGCTATGGAAGCTCTAGAGCGAAATCTTGCCATTTTTGAAAAATTAGGCAATAAAATCAAATTAATAGGGGGTTTAGATTCTCTATTTGTTGTTTCGCTGGATACTAATTCTCTTAAACAGGCAGAACTGTATTTAATGCGTATGCAACATATCAACGAACAAATCCAAGATAAACTGGCTGATGTAGCGTGCCGTGTAAATAAAGCACTAGTGCTAAAAATGAGCTCAAATTCTCTCGATCAAGAAAAAGCTAAAAAGATGCTTAAGGAGATTGTTAAAGAGGATGTTGTTAATTGGGAATTCACTGAGCGTGCCCTTCTTCACTTGTGTGAAATTTTCTTAAAAGAACTACAGATATACAATAATCAAGAAATTCTGAGTGAGATAAATGTCCTAATTAAGAGATTGTTGGATTTTGCTGAACTACAACGCTCATATCGTTTATTAGCAGAAACTAATCTCTTACGGGGCAAGCTAGCATTAATTCAAATGAATATAGGAGATGCGAGACAGTTATTCGCCAAAGCTGAACGTATAGCCGATGAGCATGGACTTCACTTACTAGCTAGGACAATTTCAAGTGAAAATGATAAATTATTAGAGCAATTAGAATTGTGGGAGAATTTAAAAGAATCGAAAGCACCCTTGGCTGAACGTATAGAGTTATCACGCCTAAACGAACAAATGGAGAGAATGGTAAGAAATAGATTAATAAAAGTCCCCAAATTAGAATCCGAACAACCAGTATTGCTTACCATCATGTCAGAAGAGGGAAATTTATTATTATCTAATCCCTTTACCGCTGATATAACATTTGACAGCGCTTATTTTAGTGAGTTTCTATCCTCTTGCAATATATTTTGCGACCAGATTCTTTCTGAATCATTTGATCGTGTGAAATTCGGTCAACATACTGTTCTTATTACAGCAGTTGATTCTTTATCCATTTGTTATATGTTCCAAGGGCAGTCTTATAGCGCCCGGCAGAAATTAATCCATTTTTCTAAGGCCGTTAAAAAAGAACCTGAAATAATGAGAATGCTACAAGAAGCAAGTAATAAAAACATAGAGATTAATATAAACGAGATTGCCTCTATCAAGGAATTAATGTATGAAAGTTTTCTTTCGGATCCTCAACAATTTCAAATGCCTTTTAAAGCTTATGAAGGGGATGGACAATTTGTTTTCGTCAGCTATTCTCACACAGATAGACTTCAAGTTTATCCGATAATTGACTATCTTAATAAAACCGGCATAAATATATGGTATGATGAAGGCATTCCTGTAGGTGATGATTGGAAAAGCTCTATCGCGGAAAATATAGAGCGATGTAGTGCATTTCTCGTATTCATTTCTCCCCATATAATAGATTCTGAATATGTCCAAAAAGAAATCAGTTTTGCCTTAAAAAAGCAGAAGCCGTTTTTTGGTGTGAACTTAAAAGAGACTAAATTGCCCAGCGAAATAGAATTTGAGATAGGAGATATTCAAATTATGGAGAAATATCTCATCCCTGAACCTGAATTTTATGATAAGCTGAAAAAAATACTGGATACAGTGCTAATTAAATCTTAAATCATCTAAGCCTTAACGCTCCTTTCCGCGAGCCTCACGCTTTAGGATTTAGATCTTAAATAATTTTGTTATTAAGAAGACTTATATATTTTATGCTGCAAATCGTGAACTAATACTTGTTTACATACAAAACGTTTGATTATTTCATGAGCGCGATATTCGGACTTTGTCTTAATGAGATAACTCATCAGCTTTTACTAATGATTCCAAGTAGTTAAATCAGTAGAGTGTGGAAAATTCTAAAATTTAAAAAAGTAGAAAAAGTCGAATGTGAAAAAAATCAAAAATTACATAATAATTCATGTCGTTGTATCAATTTATTTATAATTGTAGAATTCATGAACAAATATATTTCTAAATAAAGACTAAAACGAAAATACAACACTAATATGATACAAATAATCTAAAAAGGAAATCTTTAAAAGTAAAAAA
>JBHLKB010000119.1:0-7133 GCA_048887205.1 Candidatus Hodarchaeota archaeon | reverse complement strand
AAATATGAAAGTGGATCCCTACCAAATCAGAGGAATTAGTTTTTTCTTAGTTTTTTGGGCATATTCCGTGTATCCCTCAAGTTCCTTATGGAGCTTTCTATCTTCTAAAATTGTACGGATCACAATTCCTACAATTCCAAGCGCAGTGGGTATAAGCGAATAAAGAGAACCAAGTGCTAAACAATAAAACACTATAAATAGAGTAAATCCGAGGTACATTGGATGTCGTACAACTCTATAAGGTCCAGTTGTAATTACTACATGACCTCGATCTTTTTGAATCTCAACTGCTTTTGACAAAAATGTGTTTTCTTTCATTACTAAAAATATTATTATTAATCCTAAGGAAAGTACTACAAATCCGATAATCTCAACCCAAAATGGAACATTTGACCACCCATATTTCTTTTCAAATCCTGGAATAATAAATGTTGGAAAAAATCCAAACCCCATTAACGCCATGACAATCTTATCCCATTTTTCTACAAATTTGGGTTTAGCTCTTTTCTGAAGCATCTGAGGATCATGTTTACTAAAATACAAAACTACTACTGTGAAAAAAATTGAAAATATTACAAGATAAATCCAGGCTTCAAGCCAAAGAAAATTCTCAGCTGGAAGAAATAAACCTATTCCTAGGAATATAGCAACTATATACACAGCTACTAATAATAATGGTTTACTTATTTGTTTAGGCATAGATAAAAATAACCTTCATCACTTTTAATTATTTTAGTCTTTTTGGTTGATAATTACTAGTTATTGATATTCAGGTTTTAATAGAGCTAGAACAATTTTAATTATCATTTTAACAAACTCTTCTTCCGTTCCAAAAGTGTCATTAACAAAAGTATAACGGTGAATTAAAATATCAATTACTTTAAACGCTTGATTTTCTCTGCCATCAAGTACTAACTCTTCCTCGGGAAATCTTTTAAGTAACTCCCGAAATGGTTTTAAAAAAAGTTCGGTTTGCGTTTTTAGTTGTTCCTGTGATGCTTTTTTTAATTTGACGTTAAAATATTAAGGCGAATTTGTTACTTAAATTTTTAATTTTTTAAGTTTCAAATTTCATGAAAATATTTAAATAGGCTTCTAACCTATATATAATTAAGAAATGACTGTTGAAGAAGATACTGAAACTAATATTCATCTATTCAGTAGTAAACTTCGTAAATATGAAGATAAAATTGTGGAATTTCTTTTGGATATCGCTGCAAGTAAACGTGTTAACCCTAAAATTTCAGCAATTTCTTCTTATTTATTAATTCATGGAAAGTTGACTCAGAAAGAGCTAAAGGAGTTAACTGGATTCTCAATAGGCTCTATTTCTACATTACTATCAGTTATGATTGGCACCGGAGCCTTCCAAAAAGAGAGAATTCCTCATACTCACACATTTATCTATTCATTTCCAGGAAAACTCGAGGATCTTACTTTAAAAGGAATAGAAATCGCATTAAGTAGTTTTGGTCCATTAGAAACTTATTTGAAAAATCAAAAAAAAGAATTAAAAAAATTAATGGAACAAAGTAAAGAAGGGGCAGAGCATCTTTTACAAAGAATTGATGAATTACTTGAAACCTTTGAAATCTATAAGATTTTATTTCCATTGATGACTCAAAATTCAACCAATGAAACATTGGAAGAGTTATCTTTAAAATCTTTCAAATTAATGAAGAGCGAACAAATAGAAGTGAAGAAGATCTCTTTTGATCCAGAGGTTTATGTTGTTGAGGATGATATGTTATATCAACTTATCACTAGCACTTTGTTTACAAGTCGAGATCCAATGTTTATTAGGATTCTTGGGTACTTTATTACAAGAAAATACCTAACTCAAAAGATTTTACAAAAGATCACGGGTTTGTCAGCTGGGAAGATTTCTGAAGAAGTAAACCGGCTTTTAGAAGATGGGTTAATAGAAAAATCAGATATTTCACCAAAAGGGAAAATAACATATGGTGCTGAATCTGCTGGGATAATACTCCTAAAGTTCTCTCACTCTATTATCAATAGAATGACAAAATGGAATGATGAGTTATTAAAAATGAGAGCAGAGCTTGAAGAAAATAGGAATTATTTGAAGGCTTTAAATGGTTATGCTCGGATTTACAAAATAAATGAATTTCTTTTAAATTCAATATCTAAATATCAAATTTTCATTGATTTAGTGGATAAAGTTCTTGAGGGTTTGAATAAGCTAGCCTAAATATTTCCCTAAATATCTACATTCTTGTTAAGTTTTTTCTTGGTAGGTTCTGGATTCTTGGGTCATTAATATAAGAATCTAAAGTTTTTATAAACATTTCTCGATCTTCCTTTATATTTGGAGATTCTATTGCACAATAATTAGATACATGGTCATTAAATACTTGAGAAGTAACATTTTCGCCTAAATTAGCGATTATATCCCTTTCTTCTTTTAGACTTTCTACTGGGCTCAGCAATTTAAATTTACCAGACTTCCAATCATCCCAAAGAGGAGTTCCGGGCATAATATTTAATGTTCGAAATCGAAATATAGTTGGATTTATTTCAGTCAACACTCTTGCGGTCTCTTTCACATGTTCTTCTAAATATTCGTAACTTCCTAAGCCTAAAATAATATATAATGACAGATTGATTCCAGCATTTAAAATTTTCTTCCCTGCTTTTATCATAGATTCAGCGTTAGTCCCTTTTTTCATAATTCTTAGTATCTTATTTGAGCCACTCTCTAATCCCATATAAACAATATCCAATCCTGCATTTGCTAAAATTTTTAATTCGTCAACTGGTTTTCTTAATATATCTAACGATTTAGCATAACAACTAACACGTTGGACATTTCTTAGCTTTATTCTTAAATATATGATAATTTCTGCCAAATAATCGGTTGGCGCCGATGTAGGATTACCTCCTGCTAAAAATACAGGAAATCCATGATAATTATTTTCAGCATATTTGTCAATATCCTTTTTAACATCTTCCAACGGTCTTATTGCATAATCTTGTATTACTCCATAAATACCTTTATAAGTACCACAGAATTTGCATTTGTTCCATGAACATCCCCCCGTCACAGGAATTAATACAGAATATGCTTCTACTGGAGGTCTTATTACAATTTGTTCAGGCGGGATTTTAGTTAACATAATAATTTCTTGAAATTTTTCTATTATACAACTAAAATAAATAAAAACAGACTTTTAGATATTAGTATTATAATTCACAAGTTTGACTAACTTTCTTTTAATTTATATTATATGTTATAGTACTAAAGAGCTAACACTTAATCTCAAAAACTATTTAAGTCTTTAAAAATTTTTCGTATTAAATTAGTGGAATACAAATTTTATTCAATATATCATAAATTAAATACAAGATATATTTCTAAAAGTTTAAGGGTTAAACAATCTATGAGTTATGATCGAAAAGATGTACTTTATAGCTTTAAGATAGTAATTTGTGGTGCTAGTGCTGTAGGTAAATCTTCACTTTTTAATAGATTTTGCTTCAACTCATTTAATTTTGACACTTCTCCTACAATAGGAATAAATTTTCATTCAGTTTATTTAAGAATCAATTTTGAAAAAAAACCTGATGACTTAAATGAAAATTTTATTGTAAATTCTATATTTGATTTCGGTGGGCAAGAGAGATTCGCACCTTTAATCCCTAAATTTATAGATGGGGCGAATGGTGCATTATTAGTTTTCGATTCCGTAAATTATTCATCTTTTGGTCAGTTAGATTTTTGGTATGAAGAAATAATATTGAATGCGGTAGATTCTAAAGTCCCTATCATTTTGGTAGGAAGCAAAAGTGATTTATTAGAAAAAACTCCTGATTCTGAGATTATTAACGAAGATTTAATATATAACTATTTAGAAGAAAAACAATTGGATGGATTTTATAGAACATCCGCCTTAGAAAATTTTAATGTTCTGAAAGTATTTAAAGAGTTAAATAATTTCATGCTAAAGAGACAAAAAATCCCTTACGTTGTAGTATAAAATAAATTGAAAATACTTAATAATCCCTGATATAAACAAAATCCGAGAACTTGTTAAAGAACACTTTTTGTTGTTTATTTAAATCAGGATATATATCTTTTAGATAATTTTTGGATTGTTCAGCTAAATTTCTTGATAGATGTTCAGCTATCATCATAGCATTGGTTTTGGAAAATATATCTTTTACATCTTCAACATCACTCTTTGTTAAATTATCTTTATGATATATCTCATTCAATATCTTAGACTGTTCTTCATCTGTATTTTGTACAGCCAAAATATATACAATTTTTTTATGCTTTCCTTTAATGTCATCTTCTAGATCAAGAATATCATCGCGAATAGCATGAGCTTGTCCAATACTCAACATGGCATCACTTAATGGTTTTATTTGATAGTGTAAATTTCCTTTAGCTAAAATTGCACCGATTTTAGTAGATTTCTCAAATAATCTAGCCTTTTGACATTCAGCAATGTTCAAATATTGTTCTAATGTCATAGTAATATTATTATATTTCATGTATTCCTCGATTAATTGCCCTTTCATTAAGTATTCCATTGCTTCTGTATATTCATTAATAGCTAACAATTTTAATTGATCAGGAAATTTTGAAGATTTCAAAATATTTAAACCTAAAAGATATCCCTGAGTTCCTCCTAAAATACTCATATCTCGCCCATATAATTTAATAAAATCATCCTTATTCGGAATACTGATACCCTTATAAACTTGATTTAATTCATTTTTTAATTGCATATGGAAAGTGGGTTTGTCTCTTCTGATAATATCATCATCTAAAAGATCATCGTGAATTAGGTGTCCACTATGCAATAATTCGACTGCAATTGATACTTCACGAATTTGTTCTAATTGATCTTCTAAATACATGGGATTTACAATACCAGCAAACGCTGCGTTCAATAAAACAGGGTGAATTCTTTTCGCTTTTTCGTTTAAAATAAATTCCTCAAGTTGTCCAATAAAATCCTTTAGAAGTATATCTTTTTCTTCTCTATTCAAGTATTTAAAATAGTTTTCTAATTCTTTATCAATAAATGCTTTTTCAGCCTTAAAGAATTCTTCAATCATATAAAACCACTAAATTTACATTAGTATCCTAATGAGATAGTATTAATATAAAACATATTATAATTTAATTTTATTATATTACATTTAAAAATTCCAACTAAAAAGAGGGTTTTATGCATGAAAATTGCTGTGATTTCAGATTCACATGACCATAAAAATAATATATTAAAAGCAGTTTCAATAATTAATGAAAAAAATGTGGATGCGCTTATCCACTGTGGAGATTACGTCTCTCCTTTCGTTAAAAATTGGTTTGATGAGTTGAACAATTCCATAAAAAAGAATTTTTATGGAGTTTTTGGAAATAATGATGGAGAAAAACTATTCTTAAAACAAAACTTAGGACAAATATGTGAGTTTGCTCAGAATGGTAATGAATTAATATTAGAATTGGGAAGTAGAAGAATCTTTGCTTCTCACATGCCGAGACAAGAGACTATAGAAGCCTTAGCAAATTCAGGGAATTTTGATATAATTTTGTCGGGGCATACGCATTCTCTCTCTAATAAAAAGTTAGAGAATGGGATCTTAGTCGTAAATCCTGGTGAAACTTGTGGTTACTTGACTGGAAAAGCGACTTTTGCAATTTTAGATACAGAAAAAATGGAATCTGAAATAATTGAATTATAGAATTAAACTTCTTTTTTTCTTTTTTAGTTATTAGAAATGTATCTGATGATTAGAATTCGAAAATCGTCTAAACTCTTATGAATTCAGACTTTTCATTAATCTTTTTATTTTATTTAACTTTTTAATAATTATGTTATTACCATTAGAAGGGAAAACAGTATTAGATCTAACAAGAATGTTACCCGGACCATATTGCTCCATGATACTCTCTGATCTTGGAGCAAATGTCATCCGAATAGAAGATCCTTATTATTTTTATGGACACCCACCACCATTTTTTCGAAAAGGAAGATATCATGAAAGCGCTTTTAATTCAATTATTATGAGGAATAAAAAGTCAATTACACTCAATTTAAAAACAAAAGAAGCAAGAGAAATTTTTTATAAATTAGTTAAAGAAGCTGATGTTGTTCTTGATACGTATCGTCCTAAGGTTACAAAAAAATTAAAAATTGACTATAATACCTTAGCTTCAATAAACCCATCAATTATCTGTTGTTCATTAACAGGTTATGGTCAAAACGGACCATATGAGCAATTTGCAGGTCATGATCTCAATTATATTGGAATATGTGGAATTTTGGATTTAAATAGGGAACGAATGATCTATGGTAATGAATCTCAAGAAAGGAAGCCAATAGTTCCGGGTGTTCAAGCTGCCGATATAGGGGGAGGGTTAGTATCAGCAATAGGAATTCTAGGAGCAATTATTGAAAGAGATAGGAATCCTAAAAGAGAAGGGCAATTTATTGATATTGCTATGACAGACTGCGTTTTTTCTTTTATGCCTCTTGTAGCTGCATATCATTTCTCTAAAGATCTAAATAATGGTAGTGAAATACAAAATCCCATACATGGAGATTTTCCTTTTTATTCTGTTTACAAGACAAAAGATAATAAATTTGTATCTGTTGGAATTATTGAAGTAAAATTCTGGCGAGAATTTTGTAAAGGTCTTGATCGTAAAGATTTAATCCTAAAACAAACTGCTAAAGGAGAGGAAAGGGAAGAAATTTTTGAAGAGATACAAAAAGAATTTTTGAAGAAAACTCAAAAAGAATGGATTGTAACTTTTAACAAATTGGATGCGTGTGTCATGCCAGTAAAATCTTTTGCTGAAGCATGTGAGGATCCTCAGCTAAAGGCACGAAATATGGTTGTTGAGATGGATCACCCCATATTTGGGAAAATCCAAAATATAGCTTCACCAATAAAATATTCACGAACACCATTATATATAAGGGATTTTGCTCCAAAACTAGGTGAACAAACAAGTGAAATACTTCGGAACCTTGGTTATTCAGAAGAAGAAATTCGAAATTTTAGAAAAAAAGGAATAATTTAAATTTGTATTATAATATGCAGGATTCAAATTAGTAATATCAATAATGTGATTAAAAGATAAGTAATTGTAA
>JBHLKB010000118.1:0-7164 GCA_048887205.1 Candidatus Hodarchaeota archaeon | reverse complement strand
TACTTCAATTGTGATAAATAGTATAATAGCGATTATCATTACTGGAATTTTAGTTACTACAATAGTATTCAATATATGCATGAGAGTTCAAGTTAAAAAAGTAGAAATTGTTCAAGCTGTCGATGCTATAATTGAGGATGGAAATGGAAAAATTGTGTTAATAAAGCGAAAATATCCTCCCTTTCAAGGATTTTATGCCTTACCCGGGGGCTCGGTTGAGAAAGGTGAAAAACTTAAAGAAGCTTTGATTAGAGAAGTTAAAGAGGAAACTAACCTTGATGTAATGGTTGCTGAAAAAATAGGGCTATATGATGAAGAAGGACGTGATCCTAAAGGTAAAGTCCATAGTACTGCATTTAAATGTGTTATCATTGGAGATATATCTGATATTAAACGTGGTGAAGAAACAGAAGATGTAAATCTCTTTTCAAAAGAGCAAGTAAAAGAAATGGAATTAGGCTTTGATCATAAGAAAATGTTAAAAGATGCTAATTTTATTTAGTAATCTTCTTATCTTTTTAGTTCATCATCAAAAGTTTAATATTTTCAGTTTAATTCTCCAAATTTATATTAATTTTGAGGTGAGGAATTATTGCGATTATAATACCAAGCCCCCATACTAAAAAGGAACCACAAATTCATCCTACAGCATTTATTGCTCCAACTGCAATTATTATTGGTGATGTAACCATTGGAGAACTGTCGAATATATGGTTTGGGGCTGTTCTAAGAGGGGATCAGGGTTCAATAAGGATTGGAAAGTATACAAGTATTCAAGATAATGTTACAATTCATATGGAAAAGGATTCATCTGTAATTATTGGCTCGAAAGTTATAATTGGACACCATGCGATGGTGCATGGACCAGTAGAAATTGGAGATGGATGCTTGATTGGTATTGGATCTAATGTAATACATAACACTGTATTGAATGATGGCTCGATGATTGCTGCTGGAGCGGTAATTACAAATAAAAAAGTACCCTCTAGGCAATTATGGGCGGGAGTTCCGGCTAAATTTTTAAAAAATTTGCGTGAAGAGGAGGAATTAATAGGTGCGAAAACTGCTTTCGAATATGCAAATAATGGAAAAAATTTTAGAGACTATTTTGAAGAGAACCCTAAATTAGCCAAATTATGATATTTTCTTTTTTATTTTATTTGCTTAGATTGAGCAAATGCAATTTTCATTTTTGACAATATCTATAATATTAAACCTTAAATCTATTAGATTAACCATCAGAACCTTATTTTCCAAGTTAGGAAGTCCTAAAGCTGTCTTTATTACTTCTAAAGCTTCTAAGGTTCCCAAGATTCCAGGAGTAACACCAATAACAGGTAAAGGCCCTCCATCTGGAGGTGTTTCTATTGGCGAGAATATACATTGGTAGCATGCTGTTACTCTCGGGTTAATTGTCATTATCTGCCCATAAAAATCTTTTATTCCTGCAATTATACATCTTAAACCATTTTCAATAGCAATTTTATTAACTAAAAATTTAGTTTTAAAATTATCACTGCAATCTACAATGAAATCATAATTAGTTTCCTTTAGATAATTCTTTATAGAATTTTCATCTAAATAATCTTTATAAGCGTTAATTTGAACATCTGAATTGAGTTTTGCTAATACTTCACTTGCTGATTTGACCTTATCTTCTCCAATTTGAGTTTCATTATAGAGTATTTGTCTTGGTAAATTTGAGATATCTAACACATCATTATCAATGATAGTTAACTCATTTATTCCAGCAGCAGTTAGATATAATGCGAAAGGTGAACCTAACCCTCCCGCTCCAATTTGTAATACTTTTATTTTAGAGAGTTTTGCTTGTCCTTTTTCTCCAATTAAAGGAGAAATTATTTGTCTAGAATATCTTTCCTTCTCTTTTTCTGTTAAAATAAAAATTCACCTTTTTAGAATTTTTTTTATATTTTTAATACTTTCTTCAATTTCAATAAAAATTAAACCTAAATTAATATCTAAATCCACTAATGAAACCAAAATTATATTATCATCTGCGCCTACAACAATAAGTTGATAATCCTTAAACTCCACTGTTAAATTATTTATCTGAGTAGCTCCAAGAGTTGACGCAGCTGTTTCGATTGCTTCAAACATCGTTGCAGCTAAAGCATTGAATTTCCTTTCGTCAATATCAAATGGTAATTTTGAACAAATGAATAAACCATTCCGATTTACTAATGCGGTTCCTATAATATCGCCAAAATTTTCTAATCTCTCAAGTTCTTTATTAAGATTTTCGATTATTAAATTATTCATCAAATATCCTCTTTATATTAAAATCAAATTCTCTACAAATGCTCAATATAAATAGAATTTAAACTAAAAGACTTAAATTTAAAAAATTAGGCAATTATATATAAAATTTTAGAATTGAAATAATTATCTATAGAAAGATTTTTTGCCATTAAAAGCATGGAACCTGTTACGCCAACTCGGTTGTCGAAGCTTTGCTGTTCTTCCAAATCCACAATAAGCACAAAACCTTTTTCGGCGATGGTAAGAATGTCTCCCACATCTCCTGCAGGTTTTATGGGTTGCTGCTTTATTTTTCTTTCCTTTACTTGGAGTACCCTTACCCATCTTTATCCCTCATCGATCTCTTCCCTATGCATTAGTTTTTCTTCATCATTTTGAGCGAAAATCAGCTTTTCTCGATCCTGAGCAACAAAAATAATGCTCGCGCCACGTATCATCACAGTACCTAAATCTTTGCTCCGTTTTCCGCCACGTCCAAAATATATCTCTTTGGCGTCTTTAACTATTAAATTCATATAATTATCGAATTTTGCAAGCTTTCCCGTTAAATAAGTGTTCCATATCTTTAATTTAATGCTTACCTCATCTTTAAGAATTGCTTTTGATAAAGTACGATGAATTGTTTGCTGAGACATTTAAATGAAATCTTCTTTAAATTATTCTCGATTATAATAGAAAGAGAAGGGTTAAATAAATATTTTTTTAAATATTTCAAGATTTAGAACTATAGGATATTAGGTTAATAATTTAAAATGTGTTAGTTAAATATGGTAAAAATCGCTTATTTTGACGCTGATGTTGTTAGTCCTGAAGAGATTTTTATGGCTGCGGGATTCACTCCTTTTAGACTTTTAGGAAATCCTACAATTGAACTTGATAAAGTTAATGAGCATGTACCCCCTACGCATTGTGTTTGGGCAAAAAATATCCTTGAACAAGCAATAAGAGGGCTCAATCCTGAGATAGGGGGAGTTGTAACAAGCCATGGCTGCGATTGTACCAACCGAGAATTTGATATTTGGGTTGAATCTGTTGATATTGATTTCTTATTTTATTTAAATGTGCCATTAAAGAGAGATAAGATTGCTATAAAATTTTTTGTAAATGATCTTAAAGAATTAATTACCCAAATCGAAGGTAGATTTAAAATTAAAATTCAGTCTGAAAAAATTAAAGAAGCCATCAAATTGAACAATCAAATTCGCAAACTTTTAAAAGAAATCTCTGAATATAGAAGCAAAATGATTTTAAAAGGATCAGAATTTCATGAATTAGTTAAATTATCACAAACTGATGATAAAAAAAGAGTTTTGGATATTTTAAAGAAAAAATTGATGGATTTGAAAGACAAGACTCCTTTTATTGAGAAAAAAATGAAAAGGATATTGCTTACAGGTTCAATTATCGATGATACAGATTTTTTAATATTTTTAGAAGATAAAGGTTTTCAAGTTGTAACAGATGATTTATGCATTGGATCAAGATATTTTTGGAATACAATTGAAGAGAATAAGGATCCTATTATCGCGATCGCTGAATATCATTTAAGTAAACCGTTATATTCTACTAAAATGCCATCTTACGATCGATTTGAATTCTTGAAATATTTAGCAGAGAAATATGAAATCGACGGTGTTATTAATATCGCAATGAAATTCTGTGAACCTATGCTTTATGATCATCCATATATGAATAAAAAGTTTAAGGAATTGGAAATCCCATATATTTTTATAGAAATGTTATATAATAGAGAAGAATACAAACAACTTTCAACAAGATTCGAAGCTTTTGCTGAGATAATTTAAAGGTGAATTATATGCCAGAAAAGAAAAGTAAAATGTTAAAAGCTACACAAGGTCTAAAAAATGCTATGGGAAGACATTATTTAGCAATTGAACAAGCCTATCGAGACGGAAAACCGACAGCATGGGCTACATCTGGATGCCCTGTTGAACTTCTCTATGCTATGGATGTTCAACCTATGCTCCCCGAGAACTCTGCTACAATTTCAGCAGCTCAGAAGTATTCAAAAAAATTCATTGAATTAGCTGAAGATGAAGGATTTTCTTATGATATGTGTAGTTATTTTAAAACAAATGTAGGTGCGGTAATGGAGGATGTGGATGTCTATAAAGGTGGTATTAAAAAACCTACATTTATGTTATCGAGTGATGTTATTTGTGATACTCATAGTCATTGGTTCCAAGTTCAAGCGGAAAGATTTGGAGGCGTTCCTCATTATATAATCGACGTGCCTCATGTTGTAAGTAATGTAAATAAGCGACAATTAGATTACTTTAAAAAGTATGTTGAAGAACAGATTTGGGAGCTTCTTGAGTTTATCGAAACGCACACAGGTAATAAAATTGATATGGAAAAAGCAAAAGAAGTAGCTTCTTATTCTTATGAGTTAAGTGAAGTATGGAGAGATATTTATGAATTAAGAAAAAATGTACCTTCACCAATTTCAACAAAAGATACATTCGGTGGGCTTTTTCCGCTGTTTACTATGCCTGGTTTGAGATCTCCAATCAAATTGTACAAGAGGATGTATAGGGAAGCTAAGGAAAGAGTGGAAACTGGACAGGGGGCTCTAGAAAATGAAGAATTTAGGCTTATGTTTGAAGGAATACCTTTTTGGTATCAACTTAAATATTTCGCAATGCTAGAAAGATTTAATGCTATTATCGTTTATGAACCTTATACTTTTGCATTTTCTAAGTTTTTCTCTAACCCATTTGAAGAATTTTCAAAAGAAAGATTATTAAGAGATCCCATCGAATGCATGAGTGCATTAATGTTAAGTTTCTGGTATATTTTTGATCTTGAAACGAGAGTAAAATGGTTTAAGAAAACAGTAAAAGATTGGAAGATCGATGGTGTCATTTTGCATAATAATGTATCTTGTAGACCAAACACAACAACTTTCTATGATTTAAAACGTCGATTGGGTGAAGAAGAAGATATTCCTTGCCTAATAATTGATTCTGACCAGAATGATCCAAGGAAATTTAATGAAGTTCAAGTATCTAATCAAATCGAAAGTTTCATAGAAATTCTAAGAGAAAGATAGAAAAGATAATTATCCTTTTTCTTTAAGACATTTTTGCTTATTTCGCATTATCTAAGAATAATCCCCTCAAGTGGTATTAATTTTATATTTCCATTATATAAATCGGGATTTAAAGCTGTTCTATTAGATAATGTCGAAAAAATTAGTTTTGGTTTTTGAATTGGAGTTTTTAATATTATCTCCTTGTTTGAAAAATTCAAATAGATAACAATTTCCTGTGTATTATAAATTCTTTTATATGCTAGACTTTTCTTACCCAATTTCCGGAGTTCAATAAACTCCAATTTTCCATCTTGTAGTGCGATGTTTTCTCTTCTAACTTTTAATAGTCTTTTATAACAGTTTAGTAAAGAACTAGGATCTTTTTCTTCTTTAGCAACGTTAATCTTTTTATAATTTTCTGAGACTTTTAACCATGTCTGAGCATCAGGATTGGATGAGAATCCCGCATTAGGATCATCATTCCATTGCATAGGAGTTCTACATCTATCTCTTGTTAAAGAAAATCTCAATAATTTCGCGACTTGGGGAACAGGGAATTTTGAGAGTCTACGTCCTAATGGATCTTCACTTGTTTTTAAGGCAAATTTCACATCAGACATACCAATTTCTTCTCCATTATATATATAAGGAACACCTCTCATGGTTAGTTGAAGTGTAGTTAGTATTTTTGCTTTTTGAATATTATTGTTCAGACGAGAAATATATCTGTCTCGATCATGATTTCCAAGAACATAAGTAGGTGTATAAGGTGCTGGTAAGATTTGCTCGATTTTAGAGATGATTTTAGCAATTTTAATAGGACTAAATGATAATGCTGCAGATGTAAACTCAAACAGAAAACACATATTTAAACCATTGTTATGAGATCCATAATATTTTCTTAAATCTTTTAAAATACCAAAGACTTCTCCAACCAAAAATCTCTCAGGTTTGTATTCTTCAGTTAATTCTCGTAATTTTAATACAAATTCAAATGTTTCAGGACGATTTACATCGTATTTATGGATTTGAGACATTGATGCTGATTTTTTATCAGAAAATGTTAAAGTCCAAGTAAAAGGATTATTTCTTAATTCAATATCCTCGTATATTGTATATATCATATCCAACCGAAATCCATCAACTCCCTTATCTAACCAAAATCGCATGATATCGAATATTTCTTCTTTAACCTCTGGATTTCTATAATTTAAATCTGGTTGGAAAGGAAGAAAATGAAAATATACCCATTGATCTGTATTTTCAAAGTATCGCCATGCTGAACCTCCTGAGAATGTTTTCCAGTTATTTGGTGGTTTCTTTCCTTTAGCTTTTTTCCCATTACGCCAAATATACCAATCTCGTTTTGGATTATCCTTATTGGAAGCGGATTCTAAGAACCATGGATGCTTATCAGAGGTATGATTAAGTACAAGATCTAAAAGGATTTTCATATTTCTATCATGGATTTCTTTTAATAATTTATCAAAATCTCTCATAGATCCATACACTGGGTCAATTGCACGAAAATTTGATATATCATAACCATGATCTTGTTGAGGAGATTCAAAAAAGGGACTAAACCATATAGTTTCTATTCCTAAATCTTTCAAATAGTCTAATTTTTCAATAATCCCGAGAAGATCTCCAATTCCATTTCCAGTAGAATCTTTGAAAGATCGAGGGTAAACTTGATAAACTACTGTTTTTTGCCACCATTTATACTCTTTATCAGGCATTTTTAATTCATATCCTAATTATAAATATCCTTAACTTCTTGTTTGTTGATTTTAATTTGTGTAAACTATTTAATAATTTGCTTAATG
>JBHLKB010000117.1:0-7236 GCA_048887205.1 Candidatus Hodarchaeota archaeon | reverse complement strand
TTTTAAAATTTTTTTAAACACACTTTCTTCTTGGATAAAATCAATAAATAATCATAGACTCAATTTATGTGAGAATGATTTTCGATAAAGTTTTAGAAATTTATCAGAAATACTATATATGTATTCATTGTCTTGGCAGAATGTTTTCTCTTCTTGGTACAAATACTACCAACTATGAAAGAGGCAATTCTTTATTACTTTCAATAACTATGGAAAATCATAAAAATTACCTCTCTGGAAATGAACCTTTACAGAAAGAAGGACTTACTAATTTGAGGTTACTAGCTGAAAATGCCTATTTTTTACCTGCTCAAAGAGTGTTAAGTAATGAAGGGCTTGATTATAAGAAGACTAATGAAAATCAAGTCTGTTATCTATGTCGCAATCTATTTTCAAATATTCATAAATACACTGATAAGGCAGTAGAAATGCTTAAAGATATCGAATTCAACAACTTTTTAATTGGTTCGAGTCCTGAATCACAAATTATTAATATTGAAGACAGGTTTAAAACAGAATTTAATCTCTTAGAAGCTGAATCTTTGAAAAGCCATTTCAATCGTGTAGTAGGAAAAAGGTTAATCGAAATTTTAAACAAAACTCCTGAATTTAATCATCCTGAAGCATTAATTATTTACACTTTTAGTTTTGAGACATTTAAAGTTGATTTAGTATTAAAATCCGTGTTTGTTTATGGAAGATATAAGAAATTGATTAGAGGAATCCCTCAAACCCATTGGTTTTGTAAGAACTGTAATGGAACAGGTTGTGAATTATGTAACTTTACAGGGAAACAATATTTGATTACCGTTGAAGATCTAGTAATTCCTGAGTTTGTTAAAGAATCAAAAGCAACTGATTCAAAATTTCACGGTGCTGGAAGAGAAGATATTGATGTAAGAATGTTGGGTTCAGGAAGACCTTTCATTCTTGAATTAAGGAATCCAAAAAATCGAAATTTAGACCTGATTAAAATAGAAAAGAAAGTTAACAAAAATAATAGGAAAAAAGTTAGAATTCAAAATTTAAGATTTAGTACTAAGAAGGAAGTAATTAGACTAAAAAGTAATGCGGAAAATACCAAAAAAATCTATCGAGCGATGGTTGGAATAGATAGCAAAATGACAAAACAAATTTTTTACCAGAAATTAAACCAATTAAAAATTTCACTAGAGCATCAGGAAATTCATCAAAGAACTCCAAATAGAGTGTCTCATCGTCGCGCTGATAAAACAAGAACAAAATTTGTCTTCAGAATAGAAGGAAAATTCATCAAACCTAATTTATTTGAATTCCAAATTGAAACACAAGGAGGTACTTATATAAAGGAACTCATCAATGGTGATGAGGGGCGCACATCTCCCTCTTTTTCAGACATTTTTAAAATGCCCCTAATTTGTAAAGAATTAGATGTATTAGATATTTCACTATAATTTTTATTATAAACAGTTCCATATATCCAAAATCAAAAAATAAATAAACAATAATTCATATTTCTACTAAATCAATTGATTTGATCTTCACAATACTATTCTTAAAGGTGTATAGCAATCGTAAAACATAGAGGCTATAGAACTAAAACACGACATAAGCACAGAAAAAACGTCCGTAAAAGAGGATTAGGATCTATTGAGAAATATTTAATAGATTATAATATTAATGATAAAGTTAACATTATCACTGACCCCTCTGTTCATCGTCGCGGAATGCCTCACTCAAGATTCCATGGAAGAACAGGAACCATTACAGGTCAACGAGGTCGCTGTTATTTAGTTGAAGTGAAACTAGGTGACTCTAAAAAGACTTTAATAATTGGAAAAGAACACCTTAAATTAAGTACTACTTCTGTAAATTAAAATTTTATAAATATTGAATTTATTATGTCTGGAAGAAAAAAAGACGAAAAATCTGTCTCCATCCCTGAAGTAAAAGAATTAATGGAATCTGTTAAAGATAAATTATTAGAAATTGATAAAGAAGAAGGAATGTCACACTTTCAAGAAATAACATATAATTATGTTAATAGATTTGCCAAATATGATGCTAAAACTGCAAAAAAAGTTATTAAATTTTTAATAGAAAAGTATGATATCGAAGAAATTTATGCCATTAATATCGTTAATGTAGACCCGAATACAATTTATGAATTGCGTTTGATATTGGAAAAAAGTTTTGTAGGAAAAACTTTAAATGATGAGCAGTTAGAAGTGATACTGGAAGAAATTGAAGAGATAAAAACGTCTTAAATTATATTTAATAATTTTCTTAATATTAAATTTAAAATTCAAAGAATTTATAAGTCTATATTGTTTTAAATTCTAATGAACAAGCCCAACTAATTATTAAGTTCATAAAAATACAAACTTTGAAATGGGAATCCAAAAAGTAAAAAATAAGTTAATTAGTAATGATGGAAAGAAGAGAGCGATACAGAGGCCCTCCACGCAGAAGAAGTTATCGAAGTGGTCCGAAAACGAAAAAACAATTTATCAAAAAATTTCGGGAAGTAGTTATCTTAGATTTATTAATACATGGCCATCCTGAAGAAGATAAACCTAGTTGGGCAAAAACTCCAATAGCACAAGTCCTTACTTTTCCAGATTTCGTTTTGTATGAAGTAAAATTTAATAAGAGTTCTGATATTGAAGTCCAAGAACAAAAAACTTATGAAGAATTCTTAAACGAAGAAAAGTTGAAAGAAGTTTTAAAAAAAATAGATTATGACGATTTAACTAGTACCTCAAAAGCACTAATTCAACCAATTTTAGAAAAAGAAGTTATTAAATATGAAGAAGAATTTATTAATTTCTTCAATAACTCTACTTCTATCACTCCAAGAATGCATGCTTTAAAATTATTACCCGGAATTGGTCAAAAACACATGTGGGAGATACTTGAAGCTAGAGAGAGACAAAAATTCGGGACATTTCAAGATATCGTAGACAGAACAAGCATTTCAAACCCTGCTAAATTGATTGCACAAAGAATTATTAAAGAACTTCAAAGAGATGTGAAATACTATCTTTTCAGTAAGACTCAAAGATATGAATGAATCTTATGAATATAAGAGAAGTAAAACTTATTTTAAACCAATTGAACTTAAATCCTAACAAGCAGTTAGGTCAAAATTTCTTAATTGATAAAAATATTGTAAATAAAATCATTTCAATTTCAGAAATCTTTAAGAATGATGTTATTTTAGAAATTGGATCAGGATTAGGAGCATTAACAAAAGATTTAGCAAAATTAGCCAAGAAAGTTTATGCAGTTGAGATAGATTATCGTCTTTGTACATATCTAGAAGAAAAATTCTCTATAATAGATAATATTGAGATTATTCAGGGAGATGTGCTTGAAATTGAAATCCCTTCTTATAATAAAGTAATTTCCAACATTCCCTATAAAATAACAGGACCAATTTTAGAAAAGGTTTTTTATAAAGAAAAACCACCTTTAGGAGTATTAACTATTGAAACAAGTATTGCTAACCGAATCTTTTTTACTGGAAATTATAAAAATTTCTCGAGGATTACTGTTGGTGTAAATGCCTTTATGAATCCTATTTTAAAATCAAGTATCTCAAGAAAGAGTTTTTATCCGAATCCAAAAATTGCTTTATCACTCATAAAACTTATACCAAGGGATTATATAGACCCATTTATAATGAATACTAATTCCATGGATTTCTTTTTAAAATTTATTGCTGGAATAATGCCATATAAAAATAAAAACATTGTAAATGCAATAGATCTATTTTTCAAAACTAATAAAATAAAAAAATATTCGAAAGAAAGGATTCTGACGATATTAAACAAAAGTAATTATGAGAATAAAAAATTATTTAGTTTCAAAATCAACGATTTTATTGAAATTAGTAAATTATTTTATTCCTGAAATATAATCATTAATTTGTGATACAAATTCATTCAATTCCTGATCCAATAATTCATTGTGATTTTGAAAATGTTTATTCTCCTTCTGATGATAGTTACTTACTAATTGATTATTTTAAAAGTAAAATTGATAAACATAGTTTTGATGGAATTAAATTACATGAAATTAAAAATATTTTAGATCTGGGCACCGGAACTGGAATAATTGCTATATTTTTTCAAATGATTAAAAAATATAATTTAAATTTTAATCCCGAAATATATGCTTCTGACATTTTGGAAGAGGCAATAAAATGTGCTAAAAAAAACGAGAAATTAAATAAGATACAGAATGAAATAACATTTTTGCATTCTAATTTATTTGTATCTTTTCCAGAAAGTCTAAAAAATCATTTCAATATAATTATCTTCAATCCTCCATATTTACCTTCGTTAAAATTAATTGAAAAGAATCATTCTAAGAAAGATATTGATTATAGTTGGAATGGTGGATTAGAGGGATATGAAATTTTGATTGATTTTTTGAGAAATGCTAAATTCTTTCTAAATTTGGAGAAAGATCATTATATTTATTGTATTACTTCAAGTAGAACTAACTTAAAGGCATTAAATAAAAAAATTATAGACTTTGGATATGAAAATAAAATAGTAGAGAAACGGCATATATTTTTCGAAGATATTTTTTTATATAGGCTGAGATATTTTTTAGATTAAAAAGGTCTTCTATTTCTTCTTTTTTCTATTAAAGATATTCCATGAGTATTTAATGTCCTTGTTAAATTGTTGAGTAATAAATCTATTTCTTTTGGTTTAAAGACAGCTCTCCTATGAGCTTCAATTTGCGGGATTGGTAAGCCATAATGTTCATTTAAACTTGATATTGGTAATATGATGGAAGTAATTAAATCTGCCTTCTCAGAAGCTTTTTTAAATGAGTGTTTTTCCTCCATAAAAAATTCTATTCTACAAGGTGTATCATAATGAGTAGTTTTTAGGTAAAATGCATAAAACGATAGAGGAAAATAATACGGAATTTCTTTCTTTATTCCAGTATCTCTAATTTTATCAATTTCTCGTTTATAATTAAAGATACTTGTCCTTTCAGATTTTTTCAATATTCGATTAAATAAGTCAACATCAGAAAAGAATTCTATTACTTTACGATAGCTTATTCCAATAAAATCGGATAATTTTGAATGATTTGGTTTTAATAGTTGTATAGAATCTCTTAATAGATGTGATAATGCTGATGTTCGTGTATCTTTAATTGAACCAATTAATATTATTCCATTTTCTTTACAATTTGTATATAATTTATGATACTCTTTCAAAAGTCTATCATATTTTCTGGATATTTCAGGATTTTTAGAAAATAATAGATTTATTGGCATGATAACAATCGATCCATCGATTATTATCATATCAATGTCGTCAAACTTTCTAATCATATTATTTAATAAATTTATCTCCATAAAAGTCATATCAATCGAGATTTTAGTATCTACTGCTGTTTCATCCCAATTGAGAAGATTTCCTTGAACTAAATAATTATTAAAACCACCAAAGTCGGGATAATAAGCAATTTTTGCGGTATGATTTTTCTGAAAGTAATACTTTACTGCAATAGCTTTTAAGAATGAAAAATCCACATTCATATATTTCTTAGTTACAGAGCTTCCATCAACGCTAACCACATTTAATCCTTTAATATTTGCGGATTTTACTTTTTTTTTTAAATATTGATCTTTTATATAAAATTTGGGAGAATCAATGAAGTCTGAGAAATCTAAATAATCAATATTTTTCATGACAATACTAACAAAAGATTTTTTCAATTTCTCGAGTGCTAGGTATTCTTTCGCAATAGTTTTAAGATCTTTTAAAATAAGTTGTTCTTTTGTTAAACCAAGATGATTTTTAATAGCCTTATCATCATATAATATCTCAAAATTCTCTTCTTTCGAATTTAAGTATTTATCCCTAATTGTCATTAAAGGTACAAATAATAGAATTAATAATATAAATAATGAGATATTTAATTTTTTGATTTTTAAGTGTCAATTGAATAGAAAACTCTTTGGAATAATGGTTATACAATTAGGAGAGAATCCTTGGATTTTAATAGGATTAATATTTTTAGAGCTTCTGTTCATTATTGTTCCTGCTTTAATCTCTAGCAGGTTTGAGAAGAAATCTTTCACTGATATAATTAGAGAGATGGGATTTCAAAAAAATAAGGATCTGCTTTTAAAATTCATATCAGGCTTAGGTTTTGGGATTTTAATTTTCTTTTTTAGCAATTATATCATTATTTTTTTCGGAGATATTATTATTGGGAGTTTTTTTGGGGTTGAATTTATCAAGCAAGCTCAAGAGGGAATTATTAGTACTACGCCTATTCTACCTAATTTAATTCAATTAATAGTTTTAATTGTCCAACAGATAATTATAATCGGACCTTGTGAGGAAGCCTTTTTCAGAGGATACCTTATTAAAAAGTGTCGAGCGAAATTAAAATTAACCTATTCGATTATTATCTCGAGTATTTGTTTTACGATTTATCATGTTCCTCCTTTTTTAGTTCCATTAAGTACAATAATAACTTTTTTTGGTTATTATTTTATACTTGGACTTATGTTATCTCTGATTTTTGTCTATTTCGATTACTCGATAATTCCTTGTTCAATTACTCATTCTTGCTTTAATGTTTTATTTTTAATAATATGAATTCCGCTTTTTTATGAAAGTAATAATTTTAAATTAGACAAAAATTAATTAATATTTGGTATATTAATATTATAAATTAAAATCAAATCTATATTAACATTAAGGTTCAATCTATCTTATTAAATATTTAGAAAAAACTCTAAAATACATGACTTATTGATTAGGTTGACACTATACGATTATACGTTTAAAATGCTGATGTTGGGGGATGCATCTGTTGGTAAAACATCCCTTACGATAAGATATATTTCGGGCTATTTTCAGGAAGATTTAAAATTAACGATAGGTGTTGATTTTTATTCAAAGACAACAACTTTCAAAGATAAAAAAGTAAAATTGCAAATATGGGATTTTGGAGGAGAAGAAAGATTTCGATTCCTACTCTCACAATATTGTAAAGGTGCAAATGGAGCTTTTTTTTTATATGATATCACTAATCAACTCTCATTAGACCATCTTCCAGATTGGACTCAGATAATTAGAGAAAATGCAGGAGATATTCCTATAATGCTAATTGGATCCAAGCTAGATCTTAATGAATTTAGAGCTGTCCTACGTGAAGATGGAATTTTAGCAGCAAAGAAGTATAATCTTGCTTCATTTGTTGAATTATCTT
>JBHLKB010000116.1:0-7249 GCA_048887205.1 Candidatus Hodarchaeota archaeon | reverse complement strand
AATCATAGAAGTCATCTGAATCTAATAATAAAACATCATACTTTTCTTTCGAAAATAGGCAAGATGGGAAATTAGGAATATGATTTTTATTAAAAAAGACAACTTTCATTGGAGGAAATCCATTCCCATAATTTTTTTTAAACTTTTTTGCTGCTTGTTTATAGATATCACGAGCAGAAAAGTCTTCAATAGATTTGATTTGAGAACGAGGAATTATTAGTTTTTTATAATAGGAATTTACATATTGAATTGGATCATTCTTCTGGTTTTGTAAGAAACTATTTTGACTGTCAATAAGAGATCCAGATGTTATTAAAATTATCTTTGAATGCGAATTTAAATTTTTAATTTCTCGAAAATATTTCATTACCTGAGCGATTTCAGAATCTCCACAAAGATAAGATTCATGATATGCCTTAAGTTCAACGTAAATAGTTAATTTATCCTTTTTTATTAGCATATCTGGATGATAAGGACCTAATTTAGGTTTCAATTTCACTTTAAAACCATATTTTTCAAAGAGAGCACGAGTCGTTAATTCCAAACATTTTTCTCGTTGTCGTCGAGATGAGTGAAGTGTTTGACCACCAAATTTATAGATTTTAAACTGCTCTTTAGGATTTTTTCTATGGATGATTCTTAAGCTTTCAAAATTTCCATCAATAAAAAAGCAAACGGCTTTCTTGCCTTTATATAATCCAAATTCGTATGAAATTCGCGTCTTAAACGGGTATCCTAGTGAGTAATCAATATACTGGATTGGTTTAGATGTCGCCTTAAAGTCTTGCTTTCTACTAAGTTTTTTCTTAGAACCATTCATTTCTACTTAAAACATCTAAGTTTATTTAAGGATTTTTATTTTTTTTCTTTTAAATAAACTAAAATAATTGGAATATTAGAGGTTTTAGTTTAATTAATTCAAAAAAAATTTTATAAAATTAATGTTCCTATGTCAAAACATACAGAACAAAATGAGAAGCCTTGGAAAAGAATAAACTTAACTAGGTTTCAGATTAAGGTGTTTCTGTTTAGGTTAGCAGGAGCAGAAGGGTGTCGCTATGGGTATAAAGATTCAAGATGTGGTGGAAGTGAATATACCTATGCCAGAAAAATTCTTGGTTTAATGCAAATTTCAGAAGCCGAACAGCAAAAGTTTCTTGAAAAGTGCCAAGAATTGGGAGGCTTTTGTGATTGTGAGATTCTTATGAACGCTGCACCAAGGTTATTAGGAGAAGATACTCCTTGGTAGCATTTAATTATGTGCGGATGAAAGATGCTTCTACAGGGAATATCACTTTCTTAGCGTTCCTAATACTGCGAGAACATGTAAGGCAGCAATCGCTTAGACATTCGGTATGACGGTTAAAGAATATCACCTTCTCATCGAAACTTAAAACCTTTTTTTTTTTCTTCTGAGCAAATTCCCTATATTCAAGGAATATAGAATTGTGTTCTGTTTCAGTAGTTACTTTTAAATATAAGATATGAATTAAAGTCTATGTCCAATTTTTACATTCTTGTAAAAATGGATGAAATATTACTAAAAATTTAAAGAGATGGAAAAAATGAAAAGGAAATACAAATTAATGGTTTTTCTAGCAATAATTCTAATTATTTCTGGTTTTACATCTATAACATTGCCGAATTTCTCAAATATAATGAATTTTTCAGCAGTAAGCAATCCTAAAACCAGTGCGACTGATTATGCTATTATTCGACCAGATGGTGACGTATACTCAGGAAGCTGGAGTAAAGAGGGGTTCACATATTACTATGAAAATGTAGACGATAATGTGATACAACCTGCAGATGGAGACGAGTATGAAGTATATACTAATATAGACTTGACGAGTATTAAATTTTCACTTCAGAGTCATGCGGAAATAGTTAAAAGTTATACAGTTTGGGTTAGAACTCGTACTACAGATACAATTGGATCTCTCGATACGTTTATAGACTATAAATATGGTGGAGGTGACACATATATAGGGCAGATTCAAGTGTGGTTCTCAGAAGGAGAAATTTGGGATTCTATACAAGTAAACAATGTCAATAAAGAATGTAATGACTGGGATTTGAGATTCAGAAGCGTTGCCATAAACCCTAAATATATCTGGATTGACGTAGTGTACATAAAAATTGAATATTATATTGATGAACCTCCTTCTCCAATTACTATAATCAGTCCCCAAGAAACAACTTATACCCATGGTATAGATGGATATTATTTAGGTACTTATGGATTTGAAAACGATGAAGATGGTTCAAATCCTTCTGGATGGACTTGTACACAGACAGGGGGGTGGATAGATGTTATCGCAGAAAAAGGAGGTCATAAAAAAGTAGTACAATTTTATAAGCATACTTATGCAGATTATTGTCAAATGAAACAAGAAATAGAGCCCCGATCAAATGGAACCATCGAATTTTGGTGGAGAGTCTCAAGTCCCAATAAAAAAACGTACTTTATTGTGTATGAAGGTACAAAGAAGCTCGTTTCACTTAATTTGGTATACGATTCAGAGTCTCAACCTCGATTGCAGTATCATGATGGAGGTTGGATTTTTGGTTTTACATATTCTGCTAATACATGGTATAGGTTTTCAGTTTCCATTAACATGGATTCCGACAGGTATGGGTTTAGTGTGTATGATGATGATGGGAATATAATGCAAATTGAAAGCGATTTAAAGTTTTACGCACAGAATACGGGGGAGAATTTTAATATTATCACTTTTGCCTGTGACAAGTATACTACCGGATGGTATACATATGTTGATGCAATAGGCTACTCATGGGATTCTTACTACACTATAGGTGAAAATTTCTTAGAAGGACTTTTACTTGATTTTAATGCTGAAGAGTTTGGCACTATGTCCTATAAACTAACCTCTGGACCTGAAATTCCTATTTTAGGAGATACAGTAATTCCTTTCCCAGATAGTGGCACACATAATCTTACAGTTTACGCTGATGAATTTTCATCTGATCCAAGAGAATTCACAATTAACAATCAAATAAATGTAATCTCACCAGAATCAATAACTTACACATCTCCTATGGAAGGATATTATCCTGCAACCTATGGATTCGAAGATGATACCATTGGAGCTACAGGAACGGCAATAAGTTTTATCGATTATAGTAATTACGGAACTAAATTTACTGTTATTGATGAATTCAATGGTCATAAGAATGTTTTACGAGTTGAGTCTTATGGTTATGATGCATTACATTATTTTAAAAGTGGAATCACAAGCGGTTCGATGGAGTATTGGTTTGCTGGGTGGACTGAAAAAAGATATTTACAATATCTCCGTGTCGATACAGGTAATGCTATTAAGTTTAGATGTGATTCTATTGGTGCTGGTGAAGATCGCTTCCAATACTTTAATGGAATTGATTGGGTAGATTTAGCAGAGGCTAGCGATTATGAATGGTTTCATATTAAATTTGATTTCGACTGTGATACTGATAAATTTAATATTTGGATTGATGGCATAATTGTAGCATCAGATATTGATTTTTTGACTCCAGGTACAGAAATTGCTAATTTTTATATTGAGCCAGATGAATGGACGGGTGGAACTTATTATGGGTATTTTGATGCATTTGGTTTTTCTTGGGATACTGACTACAATACTAAGGAAAATCGATATGAAGGTCTATTACTAAATGTCACTTCTGAAGTAGATTTAGGTTGGATGGCATTTACATATGATGGGGGAGCTCTTACCACTTTTAATGAAAGGAAGGTTATTCCATTTTATGATCGCGGTAGTCATTCTATTCGCATTTTCGGAAAAGATCTTGCTGGTGTTTCTTACTACTCAGAATTATTATCTTATGAATGCTCCCATGAATATGCAGAGGGATTTTTGTATGCTCAAAGTTCAATATGGAATACCTGGGAAATAGGGGTTCTGGAAGATGACGATGCTGCAATTATTTCAATTGAGAATCCAGGTGAATATTTTGTCATATACACTGCCACGTACAAAGTTACAGACCCTCTTTGTTGTGTTCCTTCTGGAGGAGGATGGGTTCAGTTTAAAACCGATGAGGGGGAATTAGAAGAAACCAGAAGATTATATGAATGTCTAAATACTATTATATTAGATGTCATTTATGGAACGATTGTAGTTGCAGATGTAGTGACACTTAGTTATGGAGGGGTCAAAGCACAAATTAGTTTTACTCCAGGGTTAAACGACAGAATAACATTAATGGATAGATCAATCTGTGCGATACCATTAGTAGAAGGTTATGAATACATTAGTACAACTAATTATCGTGAATTTGATAATCCTGAACTTGATAGAACAGTTTATTATCAAGATCCAGATATTCATTTTGAAGGACTATCAGGTGAGTTTTTCGCTGTTTATACAGCTTCTTTTATGGTATCTGATCCTACTATGGATTTTTATGGGGTTCACAGCAATGGAGATGCCGTTTTTGTAAATAGTACTGATAATTATGGCTATACAAGAAGAGTTTGGGAATTTCCCGCCCATTTGTGGGATCTTGAAATGGTCGGTACAATTTTACTTGCAGATAGACTTGAATTAAACAACAATAATTTATACGTAAACTTAAGTTATAGCCCACGTGATGGTTATGGTGCCCCCGGTGATGAAATGATGACGTTAATGGAGCGATCAATGATTTTAATACCTTTAATATATTATTTTGACTATGTACAAAACTCTACAGAAAATACAAATTATAATCAAGACATTGGATTTGAAAATGTTAAGTTTGAATGCTTCGTAATGTACACCGCAAGGTGCCGTTTTCTGGATCCAGATCGAAATCAAGAGGATCAAGCTATAGGCTTTGAATGGTCAGCATTTAACAACGGAATTGATACACTAGAACATACAAAAAGATATAACAGTTACCCTGAACAATATGGAACCAGTTTTTGGAAAACTATATACTTAGTTGAAATATTGGACCTTTTTAGACAAGATATTAAGGTAGAGTATTACTGGGCACCCGCAGATAATGAAATATTGAGCTTACGAGAACGATCAATGATTTTAATTCCGTTCTTTCAATAATTATTAATAAACTCTTTTTTTTTCTTTATCAAGAAATGGATGGGTTTTTAGATTCATTTGAATCCATTTGGATTAAATATAGAATTTGTAAAATTTGTATGATGCTCTTCCCATTGAAGATCTGCTATGCTTTCAATTTTGAGTGCGAATTCCTCCTTCTCACATTCTTCGCATTTGCTATTCACTTTGTCTCCGTCTGATTTGTTTTCTTTATCATTCAAAAATACTGCACCTTCTTTCTTTACTTTAAAGGGAAGACTCTTGCTACCAAGACCAAAACCCAAGGTCGGAAACAAAATAGGGGGAGGAGGGCGAAATCAGAGTGTGTGTTTACACACTACCAAAAGACAAAAATCCAGGGCGGTGTCAGGAGTCACAGTTTGTTGTTTATTATGAAAAATACTGTATTCACGGATGCTTGCATTTTGTTCCCATTTTGTCAAGATTCAAATAGAGTCCTAAGTATAAATAGTTTTCCCCGTGAAATGTTACATGATGGAGTAATTTTTATTTAAAAGATAAAGGATGATGGTTTATATAAAATAATGAAGATCAAATACCCAAATTTAGATATAAATAAGAATTAAAACAGATGCTCAAAGGACACAATTTTACGAGTTTGAATGAGGGAAAAGCAAGGACAAATTGGATTAGGTGTGTCAATCTTTGATACGGTAGTCTTTGCTAAGGAGATGGAGAAAACTATATGGATTGGTGGTGTGTTAATAATTAACAAAGTTGATTGATCATTTCTAGTAAAGATTTAATTTCAGATGGAGCAGGGATATTATTCTCTTGATATTTTAAAGCTACATATCGTGCCCTTATACCTTTTTGAGAATCCGATCTAATCAAACCCAATTCATTATTTACTTCTCTTTCAAATGTTTGATATTGACCATCTCGAATAACAGTCTCAAAATTCGGATCAAATACAGTATAATTACTTGATATAACCGTTGAAGGGAAATCTTCAATACTCGCCCCAGCAAAATCTAATAATAACCTATTGTGTTTCTTATGTATATCAATATTTTCACTAGAATCACGATCAGAATCCCATATTAAGTAAACTGGAATGTTAAATGATTTATAGAATTCTGCAATATCAATCATGGAAAATTTTCCATCCGCTTCTACAAATGCAATCCCTTTTTTAGAAAATTCATATCCTTCATTTTCCGACCACACATCCAAGCTTAATAACTCAGTCTCACCTTCGCAAAGAACTACAAATCGTCCAAATAGACCTTCTTTAACTGAGAGAGTTAATTGCCTTGAAAGACGGGATTTAACTTTCCCTATATTAATTTCAGGAACTCCGCGTCCTGCTTTAAAATCTCTTAATTGTTCAAGATCTATCCGCTTCTTTTTAGTATTTCCATTTTCCATCCAGACTCGAACAATACCTTCAATATATTTAGGCGAGATAAAATAAGGTGAGTGGGTGGTTAGAATAATTTGCGTATCATTCTCAGATATCTGTTCAAAAACTTTGCATAGGGATTTCTGAGCTAATGGATGTAAATATGCTTCAGGTTCATCCGCAATAATAAATAACCTTCCACCACAAATATCGGAAAAAGACCTTAATGCTGCCATTGTAATGGCACTTTGCACACCTTGTCCACCAAGACTTACATTATATGGATTCCCTTGTATACTTTCGAAAATTTGAAGTGTTTTTAAGATATTTCTTTGATCAATAATATCTAATTTAATATCTATGGATTCTCCCCTTGTTCCTAATTGTTCTGAAGTATAATTCTTTAATCCTTCTGTAAATTTTGAAAATTCATCAGAGTTTCCAAGTATTTTAACACATTCTTGCATTTTTTCTAAATAATTTTGATGTACTTCTCTATTTTCTTCGATTTTTTTGTTTAATTCAAAAAGAATTCTTCCTAATGGGGTCCACTTCGAAGAAGCAGGTAAATCTCTAATCGCGCGATTTGGAGGAATATGTAGAGGACATAGCGTTTCCCTTTGTTCTCCCGTGGGATATCTCCCTTCGAACTTTAACTTATATTGCTGCTTTGTTAAATCTTTTCTCCAGATTAAATTTTGCTCATTACCATTCTCCTCAAATGTAAGATCAATAATGATATCATTATTTTCATCACAACAATAAAAATCTTCTTTTCTAAGCTGGTTTTGTGTTGGATAACTCGGACCAAGTATCT
>JBHLKB010000115.1:0-7330 GCA_048887205.1 Candidatus Hodarchaeota archaeon | reverse complement strand
TTAAATCTTGAGTTTTTTCCTAGCTTAATAGAATATAAAGAAATACCAAAAAGGTAAAATTCATTGATTATAATTACTGCTCTAAATCAATTAAAAGTTGGTAGAAATGAATAAAAACTAAGTTGGGCTTATGTAAAAATATTTAAATTTATAATTTATTTTATCTTTAATTTAGTCTATATTAATAAATTAAATAAATTCTTAAATACCGCAAACGATATTATTTTATATACATAACTAAAAAATTATAAAAAAAAGATCAGAAAAACTGACGTGAGTGAAGCTTTATGTCAAGTTTTAAATTAAAAGTATTACTTACAGGTGCGGCTGCTGTTGGAAAGACAAGTTTAGTACAGAGATTCATCAAAAACAGGTTCCAAGCGAATTATAAATTAACAGTTGGTGTTGATATCTTAACAAAAGACGTAGAGTTTAGACAAGGTGAAATTGCAACACTCTCTATATGGGATATTGGAGGACAGCAACGTTTTGAATTTATTCGTAGTACATTTTACAAGGGTGCAGCGGGAGCATTATTAGTTTTTGATCTAACAAGAGAACAAACTTATACTGAAACAAGGAAGTGGCTTACTGAAATTAGACAGTTCGCTGGAGAAGGTATTCCATTTGTTTTAATAGGAAATAAAGCAGATTTAATGGAAGATGTTGGAGTAGTTATAGATCGGGATGAAGCTCGCTCATATGCCGAAATTGAGGGAAGTATTTACATAGAAACTTCTGCTAAGACGGGTATTAATGTTGATCAAGCTTTTACTGAATTAACTCGTCGTATTATTGATTCTAGAACTTAAATTCACTTCTTTTATATAAATCTCTTTCATTTCTTAGAAAATTTAAGAAAATCCTTCAAATTCTTCATAAAGGTCGTCATGGATAATATTTATTGCTTCAACTAATTTTTCTCTATCAACAACTATTGACAAATTTAATTCCTCATAACTCTGTGAAATTGCTTTAACTCTAATATTCTTTTTTACAAGAGCTTTAAAAATATCCGCTTTAGTTTTAGTTTCAAGTATTTTAAGACCAGTTATATTAATTACAGCAACATGTTCCCATCTTATCTTAAAGAAATCTGAAAAGAATTTTGAACTTCTTAAAGCTTTTATCGCTTTCTCAGAATCTTCTTCTTTTATAATAAAAGATGTACTTATTTCGGATGAGCTTTGGGCTACTAAAGAAACACTAATCTTATTTTTGCTCATTACTTTAAAGATCTTGGCTAATATGCCAGGAATATCAACCATACTTCCGGAAATTACAGTTAAAATTGTAGCAAATTCTACAGCAGAAATTCCTTTAATTTGTTCCTTATCTGTCAATTCAGAAATCTCTGTAAAGTCCTTTTCTAATGGTTTATCGAAATTTCTTATTTCTAGAGGTATTTTATACTTTTCAATCGCCTCTAAACATTTCGGATGCAGAATTTTAGCACCAAAATTGGCAATATGTTTGGCTTCATCATAATCCAAATTCTTTATAAGAGAAGCGTGAGGTACATATTTTGGATTTATCGCTAATAGACCATCAACATTTTTCCATAGAATAACTTTAATGTTCTTATCAAATCCTACATTATACAAGGATCTTGCTAAAATAGTTGCTGTATAATCAGAACCTCCTCTTCCTAGAGTTGTAATATAGCCTATTTTATTTCTACCAATAAAGCCAGTTAAGCAAACAATAGTATTTTTATTTGGATTTTCTAAAAGTGGAATCAACATTCTTTTTATGCGAGAATTTGTTAAATCATATAAAGGATATGCGTTATTAAATTCATCGTTAGTAATAATCAATTTATTTGTGGGAATAAATACAGAATCTAATCCATTGCTTAAAAGATATTGATTTAGTATATAGGTGGATAATATTTCTCCAAAACTTAAAACATAATCTTGATAATAGGGTTCTAATCCAAATTCTTTAATATCTGCAAATGTATCCTCTAAATCACTTAATTTATCATCGATCCAATCTCTTGCTTTATTATAAGGTTCAGAATCTTCAGGAAAAATTTGTTCAATTATATCAAGATGTTTTTTTTCAATTAAAGCTATATTTTTATCAGTCTCTTTGTCATTTTCTAATGATTTAGAGATCTTTAAAAGTAAATCGGTAACTCCACTCAAAGCGGAAGCAACATAGACTTTCTTTACCTCACTATAAATATTTGTAATCTTCAGAATTTTTTTGAATGCATCTTTATTTACTAAACAAGATCCTCCGAATTTCATAATGATTATCGGCATAATACTCACATCTTTTATTTAAATTACTATTACTTCTAAATATTAAATAATAATTATAGTTAATTGGTTACTCCTCATTTAGACATTTTTTTTGAATAAAGATAAAATGATATTATTAATTCAAAATTGTAATGATTGATCTTCATCTACATTCAATGGCTTCTGATGGTTCGGATACCCCTTCGCAATTAATAAATCTAGCACTGGAACTTAACTTAAAGGCAATTGCTTTAACAGATCATGATACAGTAGCAGGTTTGGAACAATTTTTATCATATGGAGAATCGAAGAATATTATTGTAATTCCTGGTATTGAGATCTCAATTAAGGATGAGCCTAAAAGAAAGTTAATAGATGTTCATATTATTGGTCTAAACATAGATCATTCTTCAACAAGTTTTCTAAATATTATTGATGATCAGATAAAAGGGAGATTAGAACAGAAGAGGGCAATTTGTAAACGCTTAAAAAATGAATTTGGCTATGATATCCTATTTGAAGATGTAAAAGCTATTGCAAAAGGTGAAATTATAGGTCGTCCTCATATTGTTGAAATTATAAAGAGAAATAACCCTTACAAAGTTAAAGGAATAACCAAAGAAGAATTATTTAAATTAATTAGTGTTGGTGGTGCTGCATATGTAGATCGAAAATTTAAGTTAAATCTTGAAGAATCTATTGAACTAATTGAATCTGCTGGGGGTATTTCTATTTTAGCACATCCAGGAATTTATATGGTTTCAGATAGGAAGAAATTCGTAGAGTCGTGTGTTAATGCGGGGATTAAAGGTATTGAAGTAGAGTATACATATGCTAAAAATAGACCTTTTTATGAAAAAGAGAAAGGAACTTGGGCTCAGAATTATTTTCCTGATTATTATAGAAGAATTGCTGAAAAGTTTAATCTCATTAAATCTGGAGGCTCTGATTACCATGGAAAAAAAAAAAATATTAAAATCGGAGAAGCAAATGTACCAGATAATTACTTAAAATATTTTATTTGAATTAAATCCCAAAAAACCTAATCATGTATAAGCTCTTCTAATTCTTGAATTTCTTGTTTGATTTTTTTCATTAATTCATTTATTTTTTCCTTTTTCTCTAGAAGTTCCTCTTTAGTAATTTCTACTGTAAGCTCTTTCATATCAAAATCCAAAAACATCTTAGTAAGGTTCGTTTTTTTAAACTTTAGTTCTTATGATGACTTTTTTAAATCAAATTTTTGTTGAGAATCTATTAATATAAGTTCCCATTTTTATTTGCTAATTTCTTTAGTTGCAATTATACTCACTGATTTTAGTTTTGTTTTTGGGAATTATTGATTTTTTAGGTTGAGGTAAGCTCATATCAGCTTTTTGTTCCATTAATCAGATTGGTGATTCAAGTATTAGGGCTTTTAATATATTTAGATAATTATTAATAAAATTTTTTTAAAAAAATTATGTGTATTAGGAATTGTATCAAATTATTCATTAAAATCTTTTAAAATATTTTCCAATTCTGAAATTTTTTCATCAATTCTTTCCTTATATTTATTGATTTCTTTTCCTTTTTCTTCAAGTTTATCTGCAGAAATTTTTCCCTCCAATTCTTGCATCTCTAAATCTAAACTCTTCTGAAATAGGCTAGCTTTTCTCATTTTTAATTCTATCAAGTTTCTTTTAATGTTTTCTACTTGATCCTTATCAATGGTAGAACTCGGTTGAGCGAAATCTACAAAATCTTGAGTAGATTTCATTGGAATTGAAGGTTTAACAACTTCTTTTTGCTCTATAAAGTTAGGTGATACATTTTTTGATGGAACCTGTTCAGCTCTCAACATATCTTTAGATTCTATATTTTGAGATTGATTTATGGAAGCTTCTTGTTCTAAACTCGCGATATTTTTAACATGACCATAAGCTGACGTTTTCAGTTTGAATTTAGCATCTTTTGGGACAACACCTATACTCTTTGGTCTAATTTTTACCATAAAATCTTCAGGGTTTAATTTTAACACTTCTTTTTTAACTTCCTTTTGATCCTCAAAAGTTTTTGTTTGATCTAATGATTTTTTACTGGAAGTTATCCATTGCGATGTAGTCGGAACTTGTTCAATCTTCTCCTTTATCTTTGTTTCATTATCCTGAACTTTCAATTGAGGCGCTTCTGATGGAAGTGGATCAGTTAATGATTCTTGAGAAACTTCTATAGTTTCTATTAATATTTTTGGTTTTGCTTTAATAACCTTTTCTGATGATTCCTGTGCTTTAGAAGTTTTCAGTTCTTCTATGCTTTTAGGTTCTACTGGAGTATCTAATTTCTGTTGAGGTATATCTGTTTTTAACATCTCCAGAATCTTCTTTGATTTTTCAAAAAATTCTTTTCCAAGAGAATCATCTCCTAATTCAATACATAAATAACTGATTTTATCAAATAAGAATGCCGCTTTTTCAAATTCTGCCGCTTTTAATGATATTGTGGCCTCTTCTATTAATTTATCTCTCTCTAATAATGGTCTCAATAAAGGAGAAACCTCAGCAGACATATCTAATATATCAGCTATAATCTTTATCATTTTATCTCGATTTTCGGGATCTATAGCCACCATTGAGTAAGCTTTTAATCCTAAAAACTGCTCAATCTGAGCTGGAAGCAAAGCACCTTTTAGATCTTGTTTATTCCCTATTATAGCAGTGCGAGCATGAGGAGCTTGTTCTTTTATTAATTCTAAGAAAAACTTACTCTTATCAACGTTTTCTAGTGTAGAATCTGTGATTAAAATTGCAGCATCACTACCTTTAATGAAGTTATTCCAAAGATAGCTAAATTGTTCCTGTCCAGCAAAATCCCACAAATGGAAAAATAGTTTTCCTATTTTGATTGTAGCAATATCACCCGTAATTGTGGGTATATGTTGCACTGGAATCTCTTCTGCTCTAATTAATTTTGTAATAGTTGTTTTCCCAACTCCAGAAAATCCAACTAGAGAAATCTTAGGTCGAAGATTTTTATGTATTGAATCTACAAATGGATCAAAAACCTCGAAAGTTTTTGTATCATATTTATCGAGTAAAATATCTTCAAATAAACCAACAAAATCTTTTTTGCATCTCAGTAATTCCCTTCTTATATTTTCAAATTTATCTGTTAAACCAGAAATAAATAAAAATAATAAATTCAAATCTTTTTTTGTTAAATAAGAAATCTTATATTTATAATAATCATGAGATTCAATTCTATCTTCCATTCTAGATTCTTCATCTTGTATTATCTCCATAACATGATAATCTAAGACTTCTTGTTTAAGAGCCTTACCAAAACGTCTAAAATATAAGAGCTCATTACCTTTATATATAAAAATTTGCCTTAACATGTTGTTTTACCTATGAAATATATTTTCTATAAAAAAATTAAAATATATATAATTATAAGCTCAATCGTAATATTTAATTTAAATTTATTTTCCATAAGATATTATTTATTATTTTCAATCCTTTGTTGGAATTAAAAACTTCTAAATACCTAAATTTTCTTTTTTTGAAATTTTCATAACTCTGTTGTTCATTTAATGAAAATCTATTTATTTATATTTATTTTGCCATTAAAATTAATTTATATTTAGAATTTGATGAGATTAAAAGACTCTAACTTTTAAAGACTTTTTCAGAACAAAAAAAAAAATAAAATTTTGATTAAATTTCCTATCATTTTTCTTCTGATTTTAGATTATAATAGGCATCTTCAAGAATTTCAAGATATTCAAGCAAGGCTTTATTTGCTATAGATTTTTGTTCATATGAGGTTTTAATGACTTGTAAAAGATATTTTGGAAACATCAAATCAATATAAAAATCAGATATAAGAGCATAATATTCATTCTTCATTTCATCCCGGAAAACGGTGATCATCTGAGTGTCCCATAGAGATTTTAACACATTATACGGATCTGAAACTCCCTTTGGTTTTAGCTTTTCTAATTCCTGCCTTGTAACAATTGAAGTTCTTAATAATCTCAATGTCAAGTAAACCTGAGGATCGCTTAAAATTTTTACTATTTTTAAATTATCTTCATTCTTAGGCCGATAACTCTGAAAAAATTGTTTCACTCTATTTAAATACTCTTTTCTAAATTGTGTTGGCAATCCACGATTAACAGGATCTTCATATAATTCTATTGGAGGTATCCTCAGCATAAAAACATCATTAACTAATACGATTAATTCTGAAAGTAATCCCTTAACTGAAACTTGTTTTATAATTCCTTTCTTTAACAAATCGGATAAAATAGCTTCTAAATCAACAAAAATTTCAGTATATTTGTCTTTAAACCATATAGCTAATTCTGATTTGCTGATCACTCCTACTTCTCCTAAATTTTCTATAATCATCCGTTTAGCATCATCTTGATAGCTAAATGCTAGTATTTCCTCATTACTAAGAGAGGGATATAAAGACAAACGTTGGAAATAAAGTGGCATTAGCGTTTTATATGAATCATCTTCAAGATTTTCTAAAAGGCCTCGAAAAACATCAGCCATTCCTCCTTCATAAAGATCAGGATCATCCTCTAGATCTAAAATTAAAAGTAAATAATAACCCAATTCAGGTCCTGTGTAATAAGACACTATATTCAATGAACCAGCCGTTAGAGTGATTATACCTTTTTCACCACTATATTCATGTGTACTATATATTTGCATACAAGTTTTTTCTGAAATTACTGTTTCTTCTGGATATTTAGATAAAATTTCTGTCCCAACCCTTTCATCCCATTTCATTAATATTAATCCAACTGGTTTTAAATCACGGACTTTCCCTGTTTCACTAATTCTTTTTTGTAGTTTTTCAGGCTTAATTTTCTCAGTTTTAATATTTAATGTTTCTGCTAAAGATAGACCGATTTTCTTCCAGTTGTAATTTACTTTCTCTACAATAAATGCTTCTTTGTTACGATACACTAAACCTTCGTCTATTGTTTTACTCTTTTTAATTGTTTTTTTCATTTCTCTTACTTTTCTTACGAATACAGGTGTTTTCACATAATGGTAAACCCTGTATCCTACGATACTTCCAACTAT
>JBHLKB010000114.1:0-7332 GCA_048887205.1 Candidatus Hodarchaeota archaeon | reverse complement strand
TCTGGTTGCAGTTTATTAAGATAACTGAATTTAACAATGTTCTCATCTATAATTAAATCTAACATTTTATCAATTTTTTCATCTTCCCGAAAATAATAAGTTTTATCCTCATTGAATCCTAATTTAAAGAACTTTATGGGGTATAAATTCTCTTCGGTAATGTTCTGTACAAAAAAATTAAGTGTGGCAATTTTAATATCATATTTATGCGAAAATTTTTCAGGAGATGTATATTGTGGATACTTGCTTGGATGATTTATGGAAAGAAATAATAATATTTTATAATAATCTTCTTTAGATGGAAGTGCATTCTCAATTTTTGCGTAATCTAAATGATTATTCAAATCTAAAAATATAATTTCCACTTCTTTATCTTCAATTTCATACTTACTAAGAAAATTCCTTACTTTTTCCTTTATATCTTCAATTTTTTCTATTTCTTCTTCTAATACAGTTTGATAATCTAAATGATATTTCTTCAACATTTTATTATATTGACCTTCACCTGATTTGGTAATTCTGTATTCCATGTTCTCACTATCTGCAAATCCCTTTTCTAGGAGAAGATTTAGATTTTTTGATAGAGAATGATGATTAATAGAGAGAGGTTTTTCAAGGAAATCTGACCATTTACAATAATCATTATTAAACAGCATCCAGAGAATAATATGATCATAATTTCTTTTATTCAAAATAATTTCTGGTGGGTACCTTAACTTTCTGTCAAACGAATCTTTGAATCTCAAGTCAATATAACGTTTTCTACCTTCAGAAGTTACCTCATAAATTCCTTTACTTTTTTTCTCAACATAACCATTTGACATTAAGATATTCATATATTTAGATAATGTAGCTAAGCTGATCTCTAAAGGCTCCTCTAAAAAAACAGACCAATTGCATTCATCATTATTATTTAACATCCACAAAATAATATATTCAAAGTCTTTTTTTTCGATGCCGGAAGGATTGATTAATTCTTGTGGAGGATAATTTATCTTTTTCGCACAGATTTTACAAAACCACCTATCACATCTTAGTTTTCAATGTTATTGTAAAGTTACAATTTATCATACTTTCATGTAAAAATCCCTATATATAAATATGACAATCGAGTTTAAATAATTTAATTGAAATATTACAAATCTCCTATTTCTCGTTTCTTATCCTAACATTTTATCCTAATTTTGTAAGACTTCGCACTTTATTCAAAGTTTCGAATAAACTAAGAAAAAAAGTATCGCACTTTGAGATAAGTTTCGAAGCTAAATCTAAAAATTATTACATAATCTAAAAGTTAATCAACAGCATCCAATAAAAAGAGGCTGATAAAAATGAATTTAAATATAAGTAAAGAAAAGATCCTATTTTATTTCTTACTTTATGGCATTATCATATTTTCTCTGTTTATGGGCACTGAAAATAATGGTAATATAACTTATGGAACAGAGTTTAATGATAAGATAAGTAAGAAATATTTTCCAAGAAGCGCAAAAAGTTGGGAATTATCACCATTTGAGATTGATGCTACTGCAACAGGTGTTGGTGCTCACAATTGGACTTGGGCGGCAAGTCAGGCGTGGTGTACAGGCTTAGGTACTTGGAATACTCCTTATGTCATCGAAGATCTCACTATTGACGGAGGAGGTTCAGATTACTGCATCTCAATTTTAAATTCAGATGGATATTTTAGAATTGAAAATTGTATACTTTCCAATACAGGTCCCGGAACTGAGGACGCAAGTATTAAATTGCTCAATACAGATAATGGAATAGTTATATATAATACTCTATCGTTTAATGGACGCTGTGGAATATTTCTCAAGTATAGTAATAATAACACAATCTCAGAAAACATTGTTAATGATAATGATGCTATTGGGATAAGATTGATGTATAGTAATAACAATGAAATTTCAGGAAATACTGCTCTTAGAAATATATTAGGAATATATTCACATTTTGAGAGCAACAATAACACAATATCAGGAAACACTTGCAATGATGGGGAAGGGGGCATTACATCAGGATTAAAGTTCGAGTTTGAGTGTAATTACAACACAATTTCTGGGAACACAGCAAAAAATAATCTAATGGGTATAACAATAGAAAATCTATGTAATAACAACACAATTGAAGGAAATACTTTTAAAAGCAATTCATTGCGTGGGATATGGATAAAAAAAAGTAATTTTAACCTTGTAAGTGAAAATACGGTAAATAAAAATAACATCGGGATTGATTTAGAAGAATCTAATTATACTCATATTATAGAAAATACTTTACTTGGAAATAGTATATGTATAGATGAAGAAGATTGTGTGGGGAATTTTTTTCAAAATAACAATTGCGACGAAATACAATCAACAGCTATCAATGGATACGAATTACATTTCTTAATTGGTGTAGTTGTCATAATCTTTGGAATTTTAATTAGAAGACAATTGAAAGTTTCATCCTCTTAAAGTCTTCTACAATTGAATTTTTTAAGTAAAATATAGAAGCGGGGGAATAAGTTTAGATATATGGCTCCTCGAATGACCACACCTAAACCAATAATCCTCCTATTCTATATACTTTTTTTCTTTTAATAATTTTGTTAATAAAGTAATTTTTACAAAAGACATTGAGTAAATATTCTTCTTAAATATGGGATAAGATCAAAAAACTAAGATCATAAGGTTTTATAACAAATGTAATAAAATATTTATTTATTACAAAAATGTGAAATCTTTTAAAAACGAATTTTAAAAATAATATTACTAAATACAATTTTCAAATAAAAAATCTAAATGATAGCAGAAACATTTCAACCCAAGAAGAAAATACCAATCTTTAAAAAAAAACCTTTTATTGTTGGTGGAATATCAGCTGTTGCAGCAATAACAGGCATCCTGGTTGGAATTAATCTTTACATAAACATTTCGCAGTCAGAGGTTGTTTTGGTTTTTGGCGTACAGGAGAATCCCAATTTTATTGATCCTCTAGGAGCTTATTCTGAAACTGATGTAGATTTTATCAATCAAGTTGCTGAAGGTTTATTTGATTATAATTATTCAAGTGAATTATTTGAACCCATTCCGAACTTAGCAAAAAATTCTTCATGGAACAGTAATGCCACAGAATTAACTTGTTATCTTAGAGAGAATGTTTTGTTTCATGATGGAACAAAATTCGATGCTACAGCAGTTAAATGGAATTTCGACAGAATATACAGGTTAATTAATCGTATCGACTTTGCTGCATCTCATTTATGGTTATCTCCTGACGGTAGACCTATCATTAATAGAACTCAACTCATAAACGATTACACCGTTAGATTCATCTTAAACGCCCCCTATGTGCCTTTTAAAGCTCTATTATCCTCCTGGACATCGTATATATTATCACCTGATTCTACACCTGCAGATGATTTTATTAACCTCCTATCTGGTAAATTGGTAGGGACTGGGCCTTTTATCTACGATATATATGAATATCCACAAAAATTATCAATATCTGCCAATCCATTTTATTGGGATGGTAAACCAAAAATCGATAAATTAATTTTTCTTATGAGAGAATCTAAACTAGAGAGAATTGAAGCATTATTATCGGGAGAAATTCATATATCAAAAGTGAAAGAAATTTTCTTTAATGAAACTACACTTGAAAGTGTTAGAAATAACTCTAACTTTACTGTACAAGAAGGACTCCTTGAAGCAAAGCTTAATTTTCTCATAATGAATAATAAATTGATCAATACCACAATGAGAAAGGCAATCTCCTATGCCTTTAATTATTCTTATTGGATGAAACTTTTGAATGGAGTTAGAGCAAACTCTCCCCTTCCAGAAGTTATGTTTTACTATAATACAACAGGTTTTAAGGTTCCTTATTGTAATATTTCAATAGCAAGACAAACTTTAAAAGATACAGGTTGGCCTGGAACTAGTAGCTTAACAATAAACAATAATATTAGTGCTGGTAATGAATGGGAAAAACTCGTAGATGATGGAAAATCTCTCGCAACATATAATTTTTCGTATATTTCATTTGCATGGTGGAAAGTGCTTTATGAACCTTTAGCTGAGAACCTTAAACAAATTGGTGTAAAATTAGAAAATGTTAGTATGTCTATGGGACAATGGCTTGATATAATGGATGATCATAGAAACATGCTTGGACTTACCTACAGTGGCTGGATGGCAGATTTTAATGACCCTAGCAATTTTATTAATCCACATTTCACAAGTAAGGGACCTGCAGAAAATTGTGGCCAAGTTAATGATAGTATAACGCAAAAATGGATGGAAGAGGCATTAGGAGAGCTAAATGAGACTGGTAGAGAACATATTTATTATAAAATTCAAAAGCGACTTATTGAAGAAGTTTATCCACATGTTTGGCTGTGGATTCTAACACGTACAGATATTTATACCTCAAATTTAAGAGGATGGAATCCTAATCCATATAAACTTGTATTTAAATCCGTGTATTTCGTCTGAGGTATTTTTACCCCAAAACTTCATTATCTATAATTAGGATTTTATTGATTCACTGATTTTATAAGAATTATGACCATATATTCGAAAAAATGGTAATAAATTAAACTTAGGGTTCTTCAGTCACTTATGATGTCAATAATACGTATCCCAGTTATATAAAAAGACAAATTGTAGTTATTTTTAGTAGGAAAATCAAAAGACTTATATAAATACCCTATAACCCCCAAATATTCAATGTCAAATCCTTCTACACTTTCTAAGGGAATGATGTCAATTTCTGATATAGGGAATGCAAACAATGCCCCTATATTTGTACTGTCATCTTTATAATTCAAATTGAAGTTTCCTGTGTTTATAGTTGCTAAGCCAGTTATGTTTGCCCCCATTTCATTATCTTGATCGATTTCAAGATATATATCACCAACTTCAGTATTAAGATTCCAATTGATATTTTGAGTATAAACTAAGCTTAATGAGTTTAATTTAATATCACCATTTTTGGTAATTCCTGTTATATTGCTTCCTATTGTACAGTGATAAAAATCATAAAAAATATCACCGTTGGTAATATTTGTAAATACTTTCCCTATAGAAACTCCCCATGGAACCTTTATTTTGAAATCTCCTTCATTAACTGTTGTAAGAATATCCAGAGTAATGTCCTTTCTAACAGATATAATTATTTCGATATTTTTCCTGACCCATTTAGAAGGATCAAACCAATTATCTGATAAAAGTTCCATAGTAAAATTGAGTGATGAACTAGTGTTTTGCCAATTAATACTGAAGTACTCGAGATATGATTTTCCAGCCACATCAGAACCAATTATATCAAAATTTATATCTAACTTCACAGAATCTTCAACTTGAGGATCGACATAGTTTATTTGAATATTTCCTATATCAATGTTAAGATTCAATTCTTCGATTGAAGAAATATTGTGTGGAGCACATTTAAAAGAAATACCCTCATGAATTATACCGTAAGGCGCGAGAGTGGTTGAAAGGAATACTATTGGGAAAGCAATGGTTAAACTGAAACCAAGAACAACCATAGTACTAATTGCTATGATTCTTTTATTCACCATCGTGAATTCTCATGAGAAGAGTTAATGAATCTACAATTAATCATATAGAAAAGGATTATATTTAAACTAATTCTTCAAAACAAATTTTTAATAATGATGTTTAACTCAAATCTCAAAGATTTATAATTGGAAACAATCTAATATTTCTAATGGATGTTTTTTTCCAAAAAATTCTTAATATAATTTATTCTATAAAATAGAATTGGAAAAGGTACTAATATGTTGGAAGAATCAAAGTCAGAGGATTCAAATCTCATTGACGTTAAAGAATTTAATAAAAGATTTCAAGAATGGGCTAAAAAATATGGTCCATTCCTCTTAGAACTTGGAAAGTTGGCAACAGAAAATAAACTTTCATGGGGATTGATTCTTGAAGAAAACGCACAAAAATACCCGGATAATCCCGCTATTAAATTTGAAGATAACATTCTAACTTATAAAGAATTTAATGATATGGTTAATCAATATGCAAATAATTTTATCTCTTTAGGTTTGAAAAAAGGTGATGTAGTAAAAGTTTTAATAAAAAATCGAATAGAGTTTTTAGTTGTTTATTCCGCAAATGCGAAAATAGGAGCAATATCTTCATTGATCAATACGGATTTACGCAAAAAAACTCTGGTGTATAGTCTAAATCTTACCCCTGGTAAAATTATTATAGTAGGTGAAGAATGTTTTGATACATTTAATAGGGTTAAATCTGATGTCAATTTATCTGATGTGAATAAGCTCTGTTTTGTATATGATTGTGGAGAAATGGAACTCCCGGAAGGTTTTATAGATCTTCCTCAAACTGTTAAAAATTTTCCTACAAGCAATCCAAATACCACAGCCAATGTCGAACCATCAGATGTTATTGCTTATTTATTTACTTCCGGTACAACTGGATTACCTAAAGCAGCCTTATTAACACATTTCCGAGTAATTGGGCCAGGATTTGCGTTTGGGAAGTTAATAGCACAATTTACTCCAGATGATACCATTTATATCCCACTCCCTTTCTTTCATGGCACTGCATTAATGACAGGTTGGTCATCCGTCCTTGTCAACGGAGCTGCTTTAGCATTGGCTCGTAAATTTAGCGTTAGTCATTTTTGGGATGAAATTCGCAAATTTAACGCCACAGGTTTTAATTATGTTGGAGAAATATGCCGTTATTTGATAAATCAACCTCCTAATGATGACGATTCAAACAATCCTGTACGAGTAGTGATAGGAAATGGTCTTCGACCAGAAATTTGGGAGGCTTTTAAGAAAAGATTTAATATCCCTGTTATAGGAGAGTTTTATGGCTCATCAGAAGGAAACGGAGGGTTTATTAATCTATTAAATTTTGATTGTACTTGTGGTTTATCACTTGGAGGATATGCCATTGTAAGATACGATTATAAAGAGGATAAAATAATCAGAAATCAGAGAGGATTTGCTCAGAAAGTTCGTTCTGGAGAGGTCGGTTTACTCATGTTTGAAAGTACAGAAACTAGTGAATTTAGAGGATACACTGATGAGAAGGCAACTGAAGCAAAACTAATTCGTAATTTATTTAAAAAAGGGGATATTTGGTTTAATACGGGTGATTTAATGCGGGATCAAGGCTGTAATCATGCTCAATTTGTAGATCGTTTAGGAGACACTTTCCGATGGAAAGGACACAACGTTTCTACTTCTGAAGTGGAAGAGGTGCTCAATATATTTGACCAAATTACAATATCTTCTGTGTATGGTGTTAAAATCCCAAATACAGATGGACGTGCAGGAAT
>JBHLKB010000113.1:0-7338 GCA_048887205.1 Candidatus Hodarchaeota archaeon | reverse complement strand
TAGGGTTTTCCATATCGACTACAAATGAAGAATTAGCGAAATTTTTAGAACCTTATTCGTCTCCACCTTCAGAACGACTTGATGCATTAAAGAAGATAAAAAAAGATGCACCTCAAATCCAAGTCGGCACCTACTTTATCCCAATCATTCCTTACCTAGCCGATAATGACGAAAATTTGGAGGATATAATAAAACAATCTAAAGAAAGTGGTGCAGATTTTGTTTTATTCTCCCCAGGCTTAACGATGCGTGATTCTCAAGCTGAGTACTTTATAAGAAAATTAAAAGAAAGCAAATATAGTTATGCTGTTAAACCTCTTCTCGAATTATATAAGGGTCAGATACATCCCCAGGCGAAATATGTCAGAGAATTACATTCTAAGCTATTAAATTTATGTGAGAAATATAATATTGCAGTAAGAATAAAAAGATGGATTCCTTCAGATTTCCGTAAATGGAATTATAAATTATCAGAATTACTCTTAAATAAGGAATATATAGATGCATTAAAAACAGGTAAATCGAATAAAACTCTAATGTGGGCAGGATTAAACCTTAATAACCTAGAAGAATCGATATTAAATGTTTACAAAAGGGGGGAATTATTTAAATTAAAAAATTTCAATAATGAAATCATCGAATTTGTTACACCATATTTAAAAAATAGCAAAGAATTTGATCATAAAACAGGATTGGATGCATTTTTATGATTGAAAAACTTATAGATGAGATTAAATTATATTTAAAAGATAATAGTCTTCGTTTAACCGAAGAACAAAAATCTCGTATGTATAAGATTTTAAATTCGAGCAATCCTAATTTTATTGGCTATGGGATTAAACATTCTGATATAGAAAAATTTGTAAGAAAAATTCAAATAAAATATCAACCCTCTTATAAAGAAGTCTCAGAAATCTTTAAGGAATTAATAAAATCCGATGTCCATGATGAAAAGATGGCAGGAATCTTTTTATTAAATAGATTTAAAAAAAATTTTGATAAAGAAACAGTAAAAATGATTCAAGAGCTAATTCCACAAAATTTCGATACATGGGCGATAACAGATACCACTATGATTAGAGTTATTGGCCCCTTCCTAGGAAAAAAAGGAAATGAAGAATTAGCTGAAAAAACTATTGAAAATTGGTCTAATTCTGAGAATTTATGGATTAGAAGAGCATCATTGGTAATTCTACTTAAAATCATAATGATGAAAAAAGAATTCAACGAAGATTTTGTATCTGAATTTGTTGAAAAAATGCTGAAATACCCTGAAGATTATATTCACAAAGGAATTGGATGGCTCCTAAAAACATGTTCAAAATATAAACCTGATTCAATTTTCGATTATTTAATGAAAAATAAAGAAACATTACCCCGGCTAATTCTCAGATACGCAAGCGAGAAATTACCGAAGGAAAAGAAACTTTTGGTTTTAAAAAAATAAATCCAATAATTTTCAGTTTTTACAATAATTTTTCTATCATTTTTCATTATTGATAACTATAATTAGAAATGTGGAAGTTATGCTCAAATGGATATAAACAATATAGAATGTCCAAAATTTGCTTGGATAATAATGATTGGTCTTGGTTTCTTTGATTTGTTTAGAGGATTCATGCATACTGTTATGCTAGAATTTGCAGCTGTTAGTATTTTTGTAATTGATTTATCTGGTGGTGTGGATAATCAAATGCTTTTATTAGGGATCTTTGGAATATCAAATTATCTCACGGGGATTATGTTCATATTAATTGGGCTCAAAGCTCGACAACTAGTTCCAGTAATGCTTCCAGTAATACCTATTACATATTTCCTAGGAGCATTGTTGATTTCTAGGGTAGTAAACCCTACCGCTCAGTTAGGGGGAGGTCCGTATATGTTAATATATTTTGCGATTTGTTTAGCGACGTTTATAGCAATTTTGGTCTTAAAAATTAAGAATAGAAAGGAAAATAAATAAGAAATAATTTTTAATAAAAATGTTGATCTTTTTTGAGAAAATAAAATATTTCTATGAAAAAAATTTATATGATATTTTTTCCTTTTTAAATTACGAATTTTGATATTTTTTAAGTATAAGAATTTAAGAAATATCATTTTATTCATTGGTGTCAAGTGGGTCAAGGTGGCGTAGCCTGGGAATGCGTAAATAACGCACCGAACGCACCAGACTGAAGATCTGGGTATCGGGAGTTCAAATCTCCCCCTTGGCACCAAACATATATTCTATTTTTTTCTGATCTTTTTCATTCTTGTATCAATGCCATATTTCTAATAAAAATTTAATAAAGACGTTTAATTAACATGGTTAGATTCAAAATGAAATATGATTTTGATAGAGTAATTCACCGTTCTGAAACTAATTCACTTAAGTGGGATAAGCATTTTCTTAAAGAATATTACGAAACCGATGATGTTTTACCTTTTTGGGTTGCTGATATGGATTTCCAATGTCCTCAACCCGTTATTGATGCGGTAAAAAAGAGAGCTACTGAAGAAATTTATGGATATAGTTGGCATAAAGCGCCTTCTTATTTAAATGCTATAACAAACTGGATGAAACGAAGACATAATTGGGAAATTAATAATGATTGGATAGTATTCAGTCCTGGTATTGTTCCAGCAATTTATATGTTGATTCAAACTTTTTCTAATGTAGGAGAGAAAATAATTATCCAACCGCCAGTATATTACCCTTTTTTCACAGCAATAGAAAATAATGGACGCAAACTGTTAACCAATCAATTAAAATATGAAAATAAGAAATATACTATCGATTTCGAAGATTTTGAAGAAAAAGTTGAAGATCCTCTCACGAAGATGTTTATTCTTTGCAGTCCCCATAATCCTGTAGGACGTGTGTGGACTGAAAAAGAACTTAGAAGGATTGGAGATATTTGCTTAGAAAATAATGTTTTAATAGTCTCAGATGAAATTCATCACGATCTAATCCTTTCAGGTTATAAGCACACTCTTTTTTCCACAATATCCAAAGAATTCGAAAAAAACACGATTATGTGTACTGCACCAAGTAAAACATTCAATATCGCTGGGTTACAAATTTCTAATATTATAATTCCTAATGAAAAAATGAGAGAATCATTCAATAATACTATAGTTAATATAAATGGTGTGATGATTCCTAATGCTTTTGGTATTGTTGCATTAATAGCAGCCTATAACGAGGGAGAAGAATGGTTAGAACAGGTATTGCAATATATTGAGAGTAATTTTAAATTTTTAAAAGAATTCGTAAATGAGAACCTTCCTGATGTTGATTTTATTGATCCTGAAGGAACTTATTTAGCTTGGTTAGATTTTAATAGATTTGGAATGGATGATGAAGAACTTCGTGAGTTCATGCTTAAAAAGGCAAAAGTTGCCTTAGATGATGGGAAGATATTTGGTCCAGGTGGAGAAGGTTTCGAGAGAATAAATGTAGCATGTCCAAGATCCTTCTTAAAAGAATGTATGACAAGAATCCTAAATGCATCGAAAGAAAAATTCTTGTGATCCTTTTCGTTAGTATTTATATAAAATCTAATATAGTAAAGGAGTTTTAGTCCGTCTTATATCTTTATTAATCAAATCTCTAAACCTTTCATTATCTTCATCAATAAATTCCCAAAATTCATTATAAATTTCTTTAAGAGACATTTTGTTCTCTCGAGATGGAGGTTCTTTATTTTTTAGAGATTTAATATTATTGAGTTTAGTTTCTTTCGGGGCGTATTCAAGATAATTACCTTCCAGAATTAAATTCTCGAAAAGCTCATTATCATCTTCTATAGTATTGCTGAGATCTGAAGATTTTTCTTCATTCAAAGTATTTTCAATTTCATAATCTACCCTTTGATATCCTCGAACCTGATAATTCTTATCTACAAATGCTTGGAATTGATGTTCACATACAAGCCCCCTTGCTATTGACATTGTGGTTAACTGTTTTGCTTCTTTAATAACAGATTTAGGAATTTCTAACAATTTTTTAGATTTACATATAGGACAAATGAATTGAATCTTTGCAGTACTGATATTTATATTATGTTTAACTTCTGTTATTGCCATATTCTCACCTTCTTAAATCCATCTGAAATTAATTATAAAAACCCCATTTATTTCTTAAAGAAAAGTATTGGATTTAAGAACTGAGACATTAGCTACTTAGTAATTTATTAATAATATAAATTAAGTATTATCTGGATCAAATCTTATGTTCATATTACTTTCATCCAATTCAAAAATAATCTCCAAATTTGAAATAAGATCACTCTCTATTCTAAAACTATGCTTACCTTTAGTAAACATCTCTAAAGAGTTCTTATCTAAATTAATTAAAATGCTTAAACTATCACCTAAAGCTATAGTTCTTCCGCTGAATTTACCTTCAAGAATCTCATTTAAATTATATGACGTTCCCTTATGATAAATTAATATAAGATTTTGAATGATATCGATATTAATATTTTCTTTAGTAAAATTAAGAGGCTTATCATCTAGTAAAAATTTTCCATACTCGGATAAATTCATCTCATTTATATCAAAATCTCTTATATTAAAATCTCCTATTTCAATTTCATTTGGAACTACAAATGGTATGATGAGATTTAAAATTTTTATTTGTAATGAATCTGTTATTCCATCTCCAGTAGTATCTACGGTAAAAAAACTTTCCTTTGGTGGAAGAATCTTTTTTATTAGTACTTTAAAAGCAGATAAATCATATGGTATAAGTATTCACCCTATTAATTTTTCTTGAATTATTTATAAATACTAATTCTATTATTTTTCTACATCAGAAATCTTTACAGGACGATTTTCTTTATATGATGTTTGAGCAGCCGTGGCTATTAGAACATTTTGTAAACCATCTTCCCCATTTGGTTTAGGTTCTTTATTTTTATGCAGACAATCAAAGAAATATATCAACTCGTTTGAATAAGAATCCAAATATCGTTCCATAAAAAAGTATGGAATTTTATCAATGTTGGTACATTCGGCAGTATAAATACGAACAGTATTACTTGTCTCATTATCAGCTACTACACATCCTTTAGAACCAAACACTTCAACACGTTGATCATAGCCATAAACTGCTTGACGAGTATTATCAATTATTCCTATAGCTCCGTTTTGAAATTTTAAAACAGCTACAGCAGTATCTATATCTCCTAACTTCCCAATTTCAGGATCAATAAGTACCCCTCCAGTTGCATAGACTTCTTCTACTTCACTACCAACTTGAAATCTTGCCATATCCCAATCATGAATTGTCATATCAAGAAAAATACCTCCTGAGTTTTTTATATATTCTAAAGGAGGGGGAGCAGGATCGCGAGAAGTAATCTTAATAATTTGCGGTTCACCTATTTGACCTTCAGTAATCGCTTCATGGCATCTGAAAAAATTACGATCAAAACGGCGGTTAAAGCCTACCATTAGTTTAACTCCTGTTTCTTTAACAATTGAAAGAGTCTCCTTTATCCGCCTTATATCTGTGTCAATAGGTTTCTCACAAAAGACATGTTTATTTGCCTTGGCAGCTTCTTGAATAAATTTTGTATGAGTATCTGTAGAGGAGCAAATTACTACTACTTCAATTTCAGAATCATTAAAGATTTCATATGCATCATTAGTGAGTTTTGATACGCCCATTTCTGTTGCCCAACGTTCCAACTTATCATTTATTTTAATATCAGCAACAAGTTTTAAATTAACATTAATTAATTTGCGTAATATATTCTCTATATGGATTTTACCAATTCTACCAGCCCCAATAACTCCAACTGTAAATTTTTTTACCAATATGTCTCACTTAAAAATTATTAATGTATTATTTTCACATTTTTGAGATCTAATATGATCTCAAAGTTTCTGGTTAAAAATTATAGATTTAAATTTATTTAAGTCTAAATTGATTTAATTAATTAAAATTTTATTAACAAACAATAAAAGTGTTAGCTTAATGAGTGAAACAAATATTCAAGTTTATAGATACCGTTGGACAGTTCTTTTAATATTTATGTTAGAAAATATCACACTACAAATATTATGGATTAGTTTCGCACCTGTGAGAAGCTTTGCCGAAACTTTTTATGGAGTTGATACACTTTCAATAGATTTATTGGCAATGAGCTTTATGATTGTATATATTCCAATTACTTTCCTATCTGCTTGGATTATTGATAAGTATGGATTTAAAATAGGAGCAGGAATAGGAGCTATAATTGCAGGAGTTTTTGGATTATTAAGGTTTTTTGCATTCAGTGATTATTTACTCGCATTAATATTTCAAATAGGAATCGGTATAGGGCAACCTTTTATTCTTAATGCAGTAACAAAATTATCTGCTAATTGGTTTCCTGATGATGAAAGAACAACTGCTACAGGTCTTGCCTTAATCTCACAATTTTTGGGGATTGCTTTAGCTATGTTCATTACTCCAATTCTTACACCAACAAATAATCTTCTACCTATGTTGCTTACATATGGGATAATATCTTTGATTTCTGGAGCATTATTTGTAGTATTTATTAAAGATAAACCACCAACACCACCCACAAAAGAACCCCTCGAACAAAAAGTTTTAATGTCAGAAGGTTTGAAAAAATTATTTATAAATAAGTATTTCATCATTCTTTTCATTCTTTTTTTCTTGGGTCTTGGGATTTTTAATACCGTAACCACTTATATTGAAGGAATTGCAGGAGGTAAAGGGTATGATCCTACGTTTGCTGGAATATTAGGTGCTTTAATGTTATTAGGAGGAATTGTAGGTTGTATAGTAATGTCTCTATTATCAGATAAATATAAAAAGCGAAAAATTTTTATAATAATTTCACTTTCAATAGCGGTGATTTCTCTATTCATAATTACATTCACATACGATGAAATTATGTTAAATACATTTGGATTTCTATTAGGTTTTGGCTTACTTTCAGCTGGTCCTGTTGGTCTTGAATTTGCTGTTGATTTAACAAAACCAGTACCAGAAGCAAGTTCTAATGGAATGTTAATGATGGTTGGTCAAATTGGGGGTATTTTACTTATTCTTACTTTAGAAGGTGCTAAAATCGGTATTGATTACTGGCCTGCTTTGCTAATTCAATCAATTTTTCTAGTTATAGCTTTAATCTTAACATTTTTCCTAAAAGAAACAAAAAGTAAATAAACAAATTCTTTATTTTTTTATTTTTTCTTAAATATAATTAAATTAGATTTATTATTCAAGGTGTTTGTATTCAAAATGAAAGCTGTTCAATTATCCGCAGAATGGGATCCAAAGCCTAACTTTAAACTTGGATCTAAGGATAGTGAAGGCAAGTTAACATATTT
>JBHLKB010000112.1:0-7349 GCA_048887205.1 Candidatus Hodarchaeota archaeon | reverse complement strand
ATATGTAAATAACAATGTAAAAAAAAATATTAAGAAAATTACAGATTATACTATTTATTTTTACTCCGCAGAAGCTCTTAATCTCTCTTTTTCCAAGGCAGCTAATTGTTTCTCTAAACTTTTTATTTCGCCTTGAATTACTTTAATTTTACCTTTCTTATCATTTTCAATTTTTTTTAGTTTTGCGTTTAAAGCTTTCTCTTTTTCATCTTTCAATTGAGAAAGTGCCTTATTAGCTGCTTTAGAAGTTGCTATCTTTTCTTTCTTTTTTTTTGTCCATTCTTCTGCTTTTTGAATTGCTTCATCTCGCAATTGTTCTTCTTCATTTAATTTCGCTACTGCTTCTTCAATTTTGGGATCATATTCTTCTTCAATTTCTTTTTCAGCAAAAGCTTCTTTTTTTGACGCATCTTCTTCTATTCGGGTAATCTCATCTTCTTTTGCGCTTATTTGGCCTCTTATATTTTCTTCAGACATATATCATCAATTTTATTAATTAACAGTTCTTATGTTTGATATTTTTGTTAAATATTCAAAATTTTTTAAATTTTAGGCTTGTTATAGTAGTTTTAAATTAAGTAGCTTTTTAAACTTTTCATTAGGTAATTTAAAATATATTTTAAGGTTCAATGCAGATTAATATTATTTGAAATACTAAATTCCCATGCACACCAATAATCATCCGGGTGAATATCTGGAGGACAAGCAATACATTTCGTTTCTATTCGAGGGTCTATAGTCTTAGCAAACAAACTATATTCTGGTATGCCAACTTGTTTACAAGGAAAATCAGGCAGACCTCTACGTTTTCTAGCAGATTGAACACGACAGTCATTCATCCTAAACACACATCTATTATCTGAAACTTCAATAATTTCTTGTATATTAATATTTGCATAAACTCTATATTTAAGAGCTTTAATTAAAGCGGGAATTCCACCATTTTTAGGAATTTTAAATCTATTCATGATTCGTTTCGCTTCAATAACAGTAAATCTTTCCCATTGCTTCACATCCAGTTCTATTGCTTTTTCAAGCCCAAACTCGCTTTCAACTGCTTGAAACCATGTTGTAGGTGTGAAGGATTTCTTCAAGACTTTCCATCTATGGCCAACCAGTTCTTAGATATGTCTTCGATATAGTCCAAAAGCTCATCTTTTGAAAACTTTTCCAAATCATCTTTCATGATAAAAATTATAACTTTTTTATTATGTGAAAAAATATACTAAATTTTAATATTTTGATTTTTAAAGAAGTAGAAGGTGCTTCATGACTTAATGTAGTAAATTTTGATACTATTATTTTAATGGGTAAATTTTTAAAGTAAAATTTAATTGCATTTTAAGTTTAATTATTTTAGAATTTATTTAATCTAGAAACGTAAAAAATTATCGAAAATAGTTGAAGATTATGGGAAAAACTTTAACTGAAAAAATTTTGGAACAACATTTAGTTGAGGGTAAATTAGAAAAAGGAACTGATATTGCCATTAAAATTGACCAAACACTAACACAAGATGCAACAGGCACTATGGCTTATTTACAATTTGAAGCAATGGGGGTTTCTCGCGTTCAAACTGAATTATCTGTAAGTTATGTTGATCATAACACATTACAGACTGATTTCAAAAACCCTGATGATCATAGATATCTCCAGAGTATCGCTGCGAAATATGGTTTATATTTTTCACGACCAGGAAATGGTATTTGCCATCAAGTCCATCTTGAACGATTCGCTCGCCCTGGGAGAACATTATTGGGTAGTGATTCACACACTCCTACTGGAGGAGGCGTTGGAAGTATAGCTATTGGTGCTGGAGGTTTAGATGTGGCTGCTGCGATGGCAGGAGAACCATTCCGCCTGAAAATGCCATACATTGTTAAGGTATACCTTAGCGGGAAATTATCTGAATTCGTCTCTGCTAAAGATATGATTTTGGAAGTTTTAAGAAGGATAGGTGTGAAAGGAGCTAGATCCAAGGTTCTTGAGTATGTAGGTCCTGGTATCAAAACGTTAACTGTTCCAGAACGAGGTACAATTACTAATATGGGTACTGAAACAGGGGCAACTACATCAATTTTTCCATCTGATGAAGTAACTAAAGAGTTTTTAGAAGCTCAAGAAAGGGGAGATCAATGGATTCAATTAGAACCAGATGATGATGCTGAATATGATGAGATAATCGAAATTAATTTAAGTGAATTAGAACCATTAATTGCTGAGCCTCATAGTCCTGGTAATGTTAAAACTATTAAAGAATTAGAAGGATTAAATGTAGATCAAGTATGTATCGGGAGTTGTACTAATTCTTCCTTAAGAGATCTCAAAGTCGCTGCAAACATGTTAAAAGGGAGAACTATAAACCTAAATACTGTTTTAACAGTATCTCCTGGTTCTCGACAAGTAGTGGATCATATGATAGATTCTGGTGAGATGGGTTATTTAGTAAAAGCTGGAGCAAGAATTTTAGAAAATGCCTGTGGTCCTTGTATTGGTATGGGCTTAGCTCCTAAAAGTGAAGCTATTTCTCTAAGAACTTTTAATAGGAACTTTCTTGGTCGATCAGGAACAAAAAGTGCTAATGTTTACTTAGTTAGTCCTGAAACTGCTGCAATAGCAGCATTAGAAGGAAAAATTACAGATCCAAGAAAATACGGTGATTTTCCTAAGTTAGAAATGCCAAAGCGATTTATGGTAAATGATAACTTGATAATACCACCCTTACCACCTGAAGAAGCTAAAAATATAGAAATAGTCAGAGGACCTAATATAAAATCTTTGCCTGAATTTAATCCTTTACCAGATAAATTAACGGGAGAAGTTCTTTTAAAAGTTGAAGATGATATAACAACAGATCACATAATGCCCGCTGGAGCTAAAATATTACCATTAAGAAGTAATATACCAGAAATTAGTAAATTTGTCTTCAATGTGTTAGATGAATCCTTTCATGATAGATCTCTTGAGAAGGGAGGTGGATTCATTATAGGAGGGGAGAATTATGGACAAGGTTCTAGCCGTGAGCATGCTGCAATTGCACCGAAATATCTTGGAATAAAAGCAGTTATAGTAAAAAGTTTTGCTCGAATTCATTTAGCAAACCTTGTAAATTTTGGAATTGTACCTTTAACTTTTGTAAATAAAGAAGATTATAATAAGATTGATGCTGGAGATCAATTTGAAATTGATTTAACTACAATTAAATCTGGGAAGGTTTTTCTAGAAAATAAAACTAAAAATATAGATATTGAGTTAGCTCATTCTTTAAGTGAACAAGATTTAGAAGAATTAATGGCTGGTGGAAAGTTAACTCTTATCAAACAAAAGCACGCTCAATGAAATAATACAAATTTTTTTTACTTTTTTTTATTTAACAAAGTAATGTTTGATAAAAAATTCAAGCAAGATCCGAAAAAGCGATTTTCTTCAAGAGTGGAGAAATATATTAAATACAGACCAAGTTACCCTATAGAAATAATTAAATTCTTGAAAGAGAAAAGAATTCTTTCTGTCAATTCTGTAATCGCAGATATAGGCTCAGGAACAGGAATATTAAGTGAAATTTTTCTTAAAGAAGGAAATTTAGTCTATGGTGTGGAACCGAATATTGATATGAGAAATGCGGGGGAAAATCTATTAAAGAAATATTCAAATTTTATTAGTATTAATGGTTCTGCTGAATCTACTGCATTAGATCCAAATTCTATAGATATAATTACTGCGGGTCAAGCATTTCATTGGTTTAATCTAGAAAAAGCTAGATTAGAATTTATGCGTATTCTTAAACCTAAAGGATGGGTTATTCTTATTTGGAATCGCCGAAGAACACTTAAAGGTGAATTCTTAAAAGAGTATGAAAAATTTCTTCTGCGATACGGAACAGATTATAAAGCTATTGAACAGAGTAAACTTGATTATGATAAATTTTTTACAGGAAATAAAGTGGAGCATAAATACAGTAGAATTACATTTGAAAACCATCAAATATTCGATTACAAAGGTTTGAAGGGTCGATTACTTTCTACTTCGTATATTCCTTTGAGTGATCATCCAAAATATAATGATATGCTATTAGATTTAAAGCAATTATTTGAGAAATATCAAAAAGATGGACATATAAGGTTTGAATACGATACTGAAGTATTTTATGGACAACTAATATAATTAATTAAGCTTCTTCAAGATAATAATTTATTGCCCCTTTAATCCTTTTAAATTTTTCAATTGAAGGTAATATCTCCCCTTTTTTTAATAGGGTTAATCCCTCCTCGTTTAACTTAGTAACTGTTTCCCTAAGCTCTTGAAAACTAAGATCTTTTTGGAGTTTTATTAAGACTTTTGAATATAATTCAACTAAATCATCCTTTTTTATAGATTCAGCTAGTTTAAGAAGAGTTTCACATTTTTCGATTGCATTTTTATATTCTTTTTCCAATTTAAGAATTTTAATTTCTTGAGTGAGTTTGTCTATTGTATGTATGATATTCAAATAAGTCTGCTCTGCTTTTATAACATCCTTTTGTATATATTCAAGTTCTTCAAGATATTCTGAAATCCCGTTATCTTTAAGTTTTTTTATCAAATCTACTAATTTTAACTTTAAATCATCAAAAAGAAATTTCTCTTTCAAATTAATGCTTTCCTCTATTAGATTTTGAGCTTTCTCAATAATCTCTTTTTTTCTTTTAGCTTTTGTATATATTTTCTCATAATCTTGCCATTTACTTCTTAATTCAGCATCATCAAGATTCAAAAGTAGATTTTTCGCCTTCTTGATCATATCTTCAGTTTTTAGAAAATCCTCTGCAATAATTCCTGCTTTAAAACTATGTTCTAATTGGTTTAATTCAATCTTTAATTTTTTGATTTTTTCAAATCTGAATCTTTCTTGTTCAGTACTTAATCTTTCCTGGTCTCTATCTTCTTTTTGTTTTAATTGATTTTCAATTCTAGCGATTAGTTCTTCTTGTTCAATGATAAATGATTTTAAATCTTCAGGTTTAGCTAATTCTATGATCTGATAGGCATATGCTAAAGTATCTTTTAATTGTCCCTTTATATATGCCTGACCTTGAATACTAAGGAGATCATCAATTTGAGATATAAGGCGAATCTTTCTTTTTTCTTCTTTTTCCACTGCTTCTTCTATGTTTTTGGGTTTATCTCTAGTCAAATTATTTCTCCCTCTTATTATATTCTTGTAATTGATATATTATCTGTTCAAAAAACTCTAAAGATTCTGAACATGAACCATCATTTAAAGCATCTATACCATTTTTACTTAAGATCTCTATGCTCTCTAGTAAGTCTTTAGCAGCAAGAAAATTTACGCCAAAATTCTTCCATTTTTTTTTAATTTCCTCATCAACAAGCTCAGATAATAATGTCCTTCCTTTTTCAAGAAGACTTGATAGGTTTATGATTTCCATAGTTTTTAATGAGACACTAAATTGTTCTTCTAATTTTGAGAGTGCATCTTTTAATTTATTTTGTTCTGCAATCCATTTTTTCTTCTCCCTTAAAATTAATACTTTTGCACTTGGAATTAATGATAAATCATATACAGTTTCATATTTTTTAATGAAACTTTCAACTAAACTGTGAGCTTCTAATATCTTTTTAGACTTAATTAACTCATTATATTTTTTTTTCACGATAGTAGTCTCTTCTTCGATTTCTGAAATTATTTGCTTTTCTTCAAATTTTTCGCTCAATTCTGATATTAATCTTTTTTGCTCTGATACAAGAGCATCATCTTGGATTTTTTCCGCTAATTTTATAATCTCTTTCAATATTTCAATTGCGCTCTTGTAGTCTTCAGATTTTATTAAATTTTCTGAACTCTTTTTTAATTCATCTATTTTTTCTAAAATAGGAAGAACAGTTTTTTCTTGGTAATCAATTATTTCATATAATTCATCCTTACTTATATCCAGATTCTTAAAGAATTCAAACGGTTCTGATCTCATATCAAAAGTGATATTTCTGATAATTCTAAACTGAGGGAATTCCTCTTTTAATAATACACGAATTTGAGTAATATGGTTCTTTAGGGCTTGAGTTGCATTCCTTCCAATCCAGATATACATTGTTTTTATTTTTTGTATATAGATAGCCAATATATTAACGATAGTAAAGACTTCTTTTATGTTTTCATAAGCAATCTCATCAAATGTGCCATCAAAATTCAACTTGAAGGTTCTTATTTCATTTTCCATCCTAGAGAGACCTCTTTTTACCTTCCAACAAAATAGTAAAAGAAGTTGTTTTTAAACAATTGCGATTAGAAAAGCAGATTTGACCGAAATTATTTATTTGTTTTAACTAATTTTCTTAATTTTATGTTTATTTTACACATTATTTTAAATGTCGCATTTTACCTTTAGATTTTATACCATTTTTTTTGGATCTAATAACTCATCTAGATTTTCTATTTCTATACTCATCTCTTTTATAACTTGTTTACATGTTTTTCCTTCTTTTAATGCTCTATGAGCTATCTCTGAACATTTATCATAACCAATTATCGGCGTTAATCTTGTAACTACCATAAGCATTCGCTCTAATTGATAATTAATTTGATTCTTATTGGCCTTCAAGGCTATTAAGCAATGATCAACAAAAGAATTAACCCCTCCAATCAAAATTTCAACTGATTCAAGCAAATTTATTATCATGACAGGTTTGCACACATTCAAATCTAAAATACTACCATATGCCTCTCCAAAGGAAATAATAGAATCATTTCCAATTACTTGGAGGCACACTTGGATTAATGCCTCGGATTGAGTTGGATTTATTTTACCGGGCATTATTGAGGATCCAGACTCATTTTGTGGTAATATTAATTCCGATAATCCTGCTCGAGGTCCACTCCCCATCCAACGAATATCATTAGCCATTTTTAGTAGAGATAATGCAAGTAAACGCAAATTACCACTAACTTTTACTATTGTATTATGTGAAGCAATTCCTTCGGCTTTCACAGGATTTACTTTAAATGGCAAATAAGTGATTTTAGCAAGATGAGATACAGTAAGTTGGGCAAAATCTTTGTGAGTATTTAATCCCGTTCCTAATGCTGTACCTCCGATTGGAATAAAATATAATTCATTGCATGTATTACGTAATCTCGCTATGTTAATTTCGATTTGTTTTTTATATACTTCAAATTCCAAAGATAACGGGATTGGGACAGCATCTTGAAGGTGTGTTCTACCTACTTTAACTATATCTTGAAACTCTTTCATTTTATGATATAATTGATCTATTAACCTTTCTAAAGGGGGAAATAGTTTTTGAATCATATATAAAGCGGATAAATGCATTGTACTAGGGATTACATCATT
>JBHLKB010000111.1:0-7442 GCA_048887205.1 Candidatus Hodarchaeota archaeon | reverse complement strand
GAACTTGTTAGACTTACAGTTCCAAGAAGAGTATATACTAACACACATATGGAATATATAGCAGATTCGATAATAAGACTATATGAGAAGAAAGATACTATACCTGGTTTAAAAATAGTTTTTGAGCCTGAACATTTGCGATTCTTCCAAGCCAGATTCGAACAACTTACTCTCTAATAATTTAAAATCTCACCCTTAACGATATATTAAAATTTAAATTGTAAATGTGATTATTGAAATTTGTTAATCCAATTTTCAAATTGATGATAATAATATTATAGATAGATTCATTTGAAAAACGCTAAATATACAGCAAAAGGCATACTTTTTATAGCTCTTCCAATTGCTTTCTTAGTGTCAATAAATACTTATGTCCTTGACCTTCATTTTGTCCTAGATTACATTATAGTATTCATAATTAGTACAATTGGTTCATTGGTTACAAGAAATATGGAAGATGGAAAATTAGGGGGTTTTTATGGTAGTTCTTTAGCATTAATATTATGGTTATTTACTAATATTATGATTATGCCCTATGTTTTTCCAATTTTTAGTTCAATATTTGCAATTTCTGATTTTGTACTTAACATATTATTTATTATTATACATCTGGCGATAGAAATTTTACTAATTGTATTATTTTACACACAAAAATTACGTGTACTCCTAATTTCTCTAATCATTATGTTTATAGTTGGTTATATTATTCCCTACACTGTAGTTATATCTGTAGAGTGGGGATATATGGCCTCTTGGATAAGTGTAATGCAACTCATTTTGGATTTTCTATTAAATATAGTTGTAGTAATTATTATATCTACAATAAGTGGTATGTTTGGAGGATGGATTGGGAGGAACTTGCCCATAAAGTATCAAGATGAAAATGTTGATTATAAGGAATAATCAGATTTACGTCTCCTCGTAGATTATACATTAATTCACATATAGAATATATAAAAGAGTTTCTGGTTAGACTTTATAATAAAATCTAAAACCTTTTTTCAAGTACAGTGATAATTGGCTGAAAACCTGCCTTTGCAAAAACATCAAGCAATTTTTTATCAGTTTTATAAGCAAGGTTAATACGTATTGAATCAGTTCCCCATGATTCTAAAATTTGAATTGCCCTATCTGCCAAGAGTTTACCCACGCCCTTTCCAATATATCTTTTTTTAGTAGCCCAATTATCAAGGTAACCAATGTATCGTCCAAGTGTATTCTTTACTGCCTCAATCATTCCCATACTCACAACTTCACTAGACGATTTTAATTCTGCAATTAGAGTTATTCGTTTAAGATTTGGTTTAAATTGCCGTAATCCTGAAGATTCTCTCCATTGGTTTTCATCAAAACCAATATCAAACATTTCATTAAGTTCTTTTAAAATTTCTAATGTTGCTTGATAATCAGAAGTTCGATAATTTCTGATAATTATATCTTCTTCTTTTAAATCATCATTTGTCATAATCGATTCCATATTTAACTTTTTATTTTATTAATTAATTTTAAATCAATTCTTTGAGACATAATTTTTAAAACATCCCCCTCACCATTTCCTTTCTTAATAGAAAACAAATATTCATCAATATGAGGGACTATGGGGGACACAAGCAATAATTCTTCTTGAGGGAACCAGAAATCAACCTCTTGGCTCATAACTTCTTTTTCAAAAAATTCTTTAACATGAGTTATTGTTATGAATATATTTTTTAATTCCTCATCTGTATTGTTCTGAACTGTAATTTCAATTTCTTGACTATTTTCAATAAGATTAAGATTAGTAATTGAGATCATAGGTTTAGAGTTAAGTTCTTCTCTTACTTGTTTTGTAGGATCAAAAATTTCCACATCTAAAAACCTTCTTTCTCCTTTTAAACTACTAAGAGGAGAAAACTCAAATCCTTTAAGAGAGAAATATGAAATTGCTTTTTGGGTTTTAAGAGATGGAGATTCAGATCTTTTTTCAATTGCCTTCGAAAAGTAATCTTTAATTGTCTTATCGATTAATTCCCTTATGAAAACCCTAGTTTTTGTTCCTTTAGATATTCGTTCTTGGATTTTTGGAGTTTTTATCACAGTTTCTGAAGCTATTTCACTTTCTATGACTTCAGATAACTGATCTTCGAACTTATATCGCAATTCTTCTGTTAGTTCTTTAATGAGCTCATCACCAAAAATGTCTATTTCAACAGGTAAAGATATAATTATAACGATTGTCTCTGGAGTTTCTTCTTCAAGTCCCGCTCTTCTTTTTGGCCTTTTTGACTTTGTTTGAAATTTTTTGCCAAAAAATGTATAACCTTTATACTCCAAATCTATATGATCAAGTTCTTCAGTTTCTAAAAACCAAACTGGATGATAGTTTATTGGTCGCATGTATCTTTTATCATTTCTTAATCTATCATCAGGGTACATTAACAGAGGAATTTGTCCTTTCTTTTCGTCAAAATACAGTACATATACTACGCATAAATCTTCATTAGGATTTTTTTCCACTGGTCCATCAAATATGTCTGACAATACAACCAATCCAAGAGTATTTCTAAGGATAATAATTGTTCCTTATTCAAAGGAAAAAAATTCTTCTTATTCTAAAAATTTAACTAAAAAAAAATGTAATGTATTATTAAAATAGTTTATTTGATATAAATTATGAAAATCATAGATGTAAAGACATATTTATTAAGGCTTGATTTTAGATTTAAAATTGGTGCAATGCCACCAATACAAGCCAGCGGAGTATTTATCAATATTAAAACTGATGAGGATATTGATGGATGGGGATTAGCTCATTTTAATTTAAGCAATATGGCTCAAAAAACATTTATAGACGAGGCTTTAAGTCGAATTCTAATTAATCAAGATCCATTTATGATTGAAGAAATATTTCATAAAATTTACCATAGTAGTAATAGAATAACCTACGGTATCTCTCATTCAACTTCTGCAATTCAAGTTGCTCTTTGGGATATTATTGGCAAGAAAGTAAAACAACCGATCTATCGCTTATTAGGAGGGATGAAAACAAAAGTGAGAGCTTATGCTTCTATGCCAAGAGGTTATAAACCAAAAGCAGCGATAGGGGCTGTTCAATCTGCAATTGATCTTGGTGGTTTTACAGGAGTAAAATTAAGAGTAGGTGGTAGGGGCGGGAATCCAGATGCTATAGTTAAAGAAGTCAGAGATGCATTTCCTAACTTGCATATTATAGTTGACGCAAATTCGCATTATTTAACAGTGGCGGAAGCCTTAAAATTTGCGAAAGTTTGTGGAAAAAATGAAATTGAATGGTTAGAAGAACCAATGCCTTCTGATAATCTTAATGGATTAGCAAAATTGAGAAGTGAAGCTCCTTGTGATATCGCAGGAGGTGAAAATGATTTTGGAATCTTTCGGTTTGAAGATATTCTTTCTAGAGGATCATACGATATTGTTCAGCCTGATGTTACACGTAGTGGTGGATTTTTACAATGTAAAAAAATAGATGCTATGGCGGAAGTAAAGGGTGTGAGATGTATCCCTCATATTTTCGGATTTGGGCTATCACTTGTAGCTAACCTACATTTTATACTTTCAACAAGATGTGATTGGTTAGAGTTTCCATTTTATCCTGAAGAATTTCAAATTCTTGAAGAACCTATTAAAGTAGAAAATGGAGTGGTAAAAGCTATAGAAAAACCGGGACTGGGTGTAGAAATTAATAAAAAAACATTCGAAGAGAATGTTGTTATATAGTTTTTTAAATTATTTATTTCCTAATTTATTTTTGTCTCTAATTCTTTTCTTCTTTCTATTAATATATTACTACATTCTTTTGACTCTTTTGGATAATAGAAGTATGGTACTATCCAGAGAAGTGTTCCAATCAACCAAATAAATAAAACTAAGGAAACCGCAATAGGCAACCATGATAGATCTCTTTCAATTAATGAAGAGATCAACAAATTACCGATGATACCACCAATATTTACCATCAAACCATTCATGGCGTTAACAGTACTTCTTACTTCAGGAAGACATACCTCTGAATATATTGCAAACTGATTTCCCACTGAGAATGTTGAGAACATATATCCTAAAAAGCCAAAAATTATAAAAAAAATCCAAGAAATAATGATTTGAAAAGTATTTGCTGTGAAAAACGGAGTTAAGTAGAAGATTAACGTGAATAAGACACCAATAATAACTCCAATGAGAGAGATTATTGCTCGACCTTTTACTTTTCCCTTATTAAAATATAGATCCCCTAATCTTCCACCTATAATAGTTCCCGGAAGAGCACCAGCACCAGCTAGAAGATAGATCGTTGTAGCGGCTAATTCTCCATCAGTATGAACAATTTTCGAGTTTATATAAAATATTCCCCAAGTCCCTAAAGTAGAAGTCGCTAATCCAGAACATAACACATATACTAATATTGCAATTATTGATTTCCTTCGAAAAAGTTCAATTAGGTTATTAAATGTAATTTTAAAATTATAATTTATTTCACCTTTAAATTCTTCAAACTCTGGTTCGGCACGTCCACGTTCAGGCTCAATTCCCTCAAAAATATAGTCAAATAAAATAAAAATTCCTAAAATAAGTCCAAGAATATAAGCTAATCTCCACCCTAACGGTCCTGCGGTATAAGTTCCTAAGATACCTCCAAATATGAGTCCCATTCCATTACCTAAGATCAAGGAAAAATTCATAGCACCAAATTTTTTACCCCTTTCTTTTGGTGGGTAAAGATCACTTATCATAGAAAATCCTATAGGTAAGAAAGCCCCAGAACCTATAGCCGCCAATGTAAGAAAAGTTATATAATAAAAATAATTTAAAGATAACGAAGCGAATCCATATCCAACAACCCAAATTAAATTGGTTAGAATAAAGATCTTTTTTCTTGAGAATTTTTCTGCTATTTTATCTGCATAATAGCCGAAAAATAAAATACTTATTATTCCAACGATTAAAGTGGATGCAATTACAAATCCAATTCCGAATTTTGTTGTACCTGGCAAATGTAGTAATAGATTATCAATATTAACGGGCATAATTCCTAAATAAAAATATATCATAAAATAGAGAAGGAAAAGGGAGCGAAAAGTTTTCTTTCTTTTCAAATTATAAACTTCATCCATAATTAATTTCTAACCTTTTGATTATAATAAGAGTGTCTTTTAGGATATTTTAAATAATAATAGTTGAATTTTATTTTATAATAAGGTTTATTTTTGACAAAAAAATAGCATTTCAATATTAAAAAGGAGTGAAATTAGGTATTAGTATAATTCTACTTTAGCAAACTTTCCTATACTTTCATTAAGTGTTTTCAGAACTTTTTCTTCCAATTCCTCTGGAATATGTCTAAACGCGAAATTTTCTAGTTCTGGTAATATATTTTGGATAGATAAACGAGTTAAATAATCTAATTCGTCACATAAAGCAATTAATTGAAAATGAGAAGATTTTTCGATTAACACAGCACCTTTGCTTACAGTAAAATAATTAATTTGCTGTTGTAATATTTTATCCCTTATATTATTCCAAAGATCATGAAATCCTTGTAGATAGTTAATATCTTTGAAGGTTCCATTCTTTTCATTTTGTAAAATTAATTCCCACGCAGAATCATGGGTTCCTATGAACATGGTATAAACAACACTTTCCTTTTTTGACTTTGCCTCTTCAGATTTTCTGAACGTTAGTCTTTGAAACATTCTTCGTAAAATTGATCCAGCAGAATTCTCCATAATTCCTGTACTTATTTGTTTAATATTTTCGTTTATTTCTAGTTCCAGATTAGATAAATTGAATTCTCTTGCTGTATTTAAAGCTTCTTCAAAATAAAGTTTAGCTTGTTGTGATGATTTGCTTTCTGCTGCTAATAATCCTTTCAGCATGACTAATCTACAGAGGTCTAAATAACTTTGATTTTCAATTGCTATCGTTTTTGCCATATCCAAATGATTATATGCATGATTTAAGTGTTCAAGGTTTCCGGATTCCTGAAAATATTTAAAATATCCTTCAGCAAGCCTAATTTCAATATCACTGGCATCTTCAACAGATTGATTCTTAAACATAATTTCTCTTTCTTCCTTCAAATGATTTATTAATTCTGGCCAGTTATTTCGTAGTTCTCCTTCAATTGCTTGCAAATCGTGCATAAAAATAAGGAATACAGGCGATTTTAAGAATTCTGGATCATTTGGTAGGTTATCTCTTACAAATTTCAGTAATTCAAGAGAGTCTGTTTTACCTGCAATTCTTTTAAGAGTAGAAAGAATATCAATTTCATAGTAAGTAGGTAAGTTTCCTTCTGAAAGTACTTTTTGGCATAATTCTTTTGATTCATCATATCGTTCAGATATAAAAAGCGTTTCAGCAATGATACTCAATAAAGAGCTTCTTATAAAAAACTCTTCTTTGACTATGGGTAATTCTAATATAGATTTTTGACGTTTTAATGCTTGGTCATATAAGCCTTGTTTAGATTCAATAACAGACATATTCGAAGAAATAACTGCATTTGTTCTTTCATCACCCATCTCTTCACTTACTTTTAAGACAATTTCAAAGATTTTTAGTGCTTTTTCTAAATCTCCACTAGATTGGATAACAGCAGCATAAAAATTTCCTACTACCATTATAATTTCCCTATTTTCTAATAATTGCCCAAAATTAAAGACGGGTTCTATTAAAGTCAAGGCTTCATTTATTTTTCCTAGAAAATATAACCGAAATCCATAATAGCCTTGTAAAATCATTAATCCTGTTTTCACTTCCATAGAAGTCTGATCACCCCATTCTTTTTGACATTCATCGTATAACTTTTCTAGGTGATCATAAGCACTTAAACGAAGAAAAACTTCAGATTTAGCGATTGCCGCTTCTAATTGAATAATTAGTGGAGCGGATATGAAATTAATTCTGTTAGCTATTTGTATTAATTCTGATGAAGGTGCGAACCTTGCTTGAAGGCGTAAATGTATAAGATAACTCCAAGTATTAGGTTTATATGTAAATTTGATAAGTTCCTTGCCCTTTCCAATTATAAAACCCCATTTTATGGCTAGAAAGGCAATTAATTGACTATTTGGATTTTCAAACATCAATTTTGTTAAACACTCATACCACTCACTTGCAGTTTTTTCGTATGGTTCAGGAATTGTAGTAAGAATCTTTTTATCTTCCTTGCTTACTAAAGATAAGTATAACCTAAGTTCTAATGGGATAAGACGCTTAAATTTATGCCAAAGATCAGGAGTTCCATTTATATTTTGCCTTTCTTCATAATAATCTTTATGAGCACGATACTCTCCTTTATCATCAATAACAACAACATTAATATGTTGTAAGTTTTTTTCAACAAGATGCCCTACTCGAATGGTGTATAATTTCCCAATCATTGGATTACCTGACTCAGATTTATTGATATAAGATTTGGGATTATT
>JBHLKB010000110.1:0-7447 GCA_048887205.1 Candidatus Hodarchaeota archaeon | reverse complement strand
CTCGATAAACCACCCGGGCTCAAAATAATCGTCGATGATATTTTTACTGGATAAATTTTGGAGAGAAAATATCACAATTCATATCTGGGTTGATAATGCCTTGAATTTACGATATAATTCGTCTATAATGGTATTAAAGGCATTAATAACTCCTTGGCCCGTTTTTGCAGAGGTTATAAAATAGCCAATAAAATTTCGCTTATCAACAATTTCTTGGATAACAGATTTCTCGAAGTTAATATCATCTATTAAGTCAACCTTATTGGCGAATAGAACGACAGGAACTTCTCCACAGAATTTAATGATGTCCTCATGCCATTTTGAAATATTTTTGAAGCTCTGCTTACCAAGGTCATTTTCTTCAAGGCTATATACAATTATAGCAGCTCTACTGTTTTTAAAAAAAGAGGGTCGTGCAAAATTAAAATCATCTTGACCAGCAATATCCCAAAACATTAATCTTATTTTATCTTGATTTATTTCTTTATCATATACAGAAAATTGAGCACCAATAGTCTTGATATACTCCTTCTGAAAGGAACCTTGGGTAAATTTTCTAATTAGGGAGGTTTTTCCAACCTTTCCATCTCCTACAACAGTTACTTTAAATGTAAATTTTGACGCTGAATCATTCATTCGATTGTAAGGTAACAATAAAGTTGGAGAATAATAATTAATGTTAGATTAGATATAGAAAAATATAAAATTTTGGTTTATTGGTTAATAAAATTCTAAAAAATAGGAAATTAAAAAAATATTATACTTTTTAATAAAATGAATTTAAATTCATTTTTGCTTGGACTTGATAACTTGATAAATTTCTTTGTTTTGCCTCTCTCAAACTCATTACTCGTTCAAAATATCTTGGATTTAGATCTCCAAGTGGCTCATCAACTTCTTTTTCATTTGCTTCTTGGGCAGCTTTTTCCTCAGCTTCTTTAAATTCCATTTCAAACATAGATTTTTCACAAACTTGGACCATTCTTTTTTCACTCTTTTTTACTTTTTTTTCTTATAGAAGAGTAGATCAATATTGCATTAATAGTTTAGTTTTATGAAGTCCAAATAGAGTCTCGGACTAACTATGGATCATAAAGTATAAATAGATTTTTGTATAATATTTTATTAACAACTGTAAAATAAGGAGTACTAACTGTGGTTTCTACTTGTAATTATCCTCCTGAAGAAATTATAAAACCCATCTTTGGTAAGCCGAATTACGAATTTATCATACTTTGGATTTTAAATAATAATGAGACCTGTACTTGGGCAAATCTGAAAGAGAAGGTTAAACATTCAACGTTATCAATCTACCTAAACAGACTTAAGGAAAGGGGATACATTGATAAAAGCGCATTCAATGAGTATAAAATTACAACTAGAGGTAAGGATAGGTATTACGAACTATCTGAAGCAAGGCAAAAAAAGCGAAAATTAAGTTACCCGCCCGATGCTATACTTAGAAGAAGGAATTATGATCACTGGATTCTCTGGATGGTGTATAATAATAATTATTGCAAATGGTCAGATTTTCTTGAGCCAACTCTTTCAATTAATCAATCCTCGTTATCTAAGAATTTAAATTCATTAATGGATAAAGAATTTGTAAATAAAGAAGAAAAGGAATACAGGATTACTCGGTTGGGTAAAACAGAATATTCAAATATGTTAAGACTGTATGATTTAGACAGACAATCTATCTTGGAAGAAGAAGGTAAACGTATTAAAGAAATCACCAAAAAAACAACTAGCTTCTTTAAGGAGTATAAAATAAAAGAAGACGAAATTAAATTTCGGTTTTTAAATAATAAATTAAAGCTACCTTATGAGAAAGTAAAATCCTCTTTAGATAGTGAAGATGAATATGATAAAATTTTATTATTTCTCTCTTTAAATCATCCAGATCGATTTCCTAAATATATCTCGCCAGAGGAATTTTCAAAAAAGTATGACATTAATCCCGTTAAACTTAACTTTGTTATTTTACGAATTGTTGATGAGAATATCTTTCCAATAAAATTTTTTAAACTAGAGCTTACAGATGGAAAAATCTTTTATTTCCAGGCAAATGAAAAATTGGAAAGAATGCTTAATGCTATTGTAGAGGATCATATTACTAAATTTTCATATTTGAATAATTTATATGAAGAAACTCCGGGAGAGACATCACCATTAACAATGGAAAGCACAGTTATAGCAATTTTGGATGAAATTTCTGGTACACTTTATAATGATGGTCTAAGGGAGTCATTAAGAGATTTTTTACCGGGATATATTAATTATTTAGCTTATAAAATCGAGAGAGAGAGGAAATTACTCGATACATATGATAAATTAGAAGGCTTGATTTGGCAAGAGATCCAACAGAAATTTTTTGATCTAGTTGAAATTAATTATCCTGTAAAACCAAATGAGGCAAGGAATACTCTTATGGAAATTGATAAAGCAATTAAAATAAATCCCAAAAATACCGATTTGTATTACTCAAAAAGTAAGGTCCTAATTGATATTGGTGAATATAGGGATGGATTAACTGTCTTAGATAAAATGCTAAAAAATTTTCCAAAAGAGGAAATTAATATTCAAATAAAACGAGCATATGTACTCAAAGAAATGAAGAATATCGAAGCGGGCTTGGAAATCATCGAGGTTTTACTAGATAAATATCCAAATAACAATGATCTCCTTAACTATAAGGCATTCTGGTTACAATTTTTAAATCGTAAAAAAGAATCTTTGAATTTAATTCAGAACATTATAAAAAGTGAGCCAGATAACGCTACATATCATGATACATATGGAGAGATTCTTATGTACTTTACTGACTATAAAATTGCTATTAATGAATTTGAAAAATCCATTGAGATAAGCAGCGATGATTGGTATGTGTACCAAACTTATATTAAATTAGGGATTTGTTATAAGGAATTAGAAAATTATGAGTTAGCAACTGATTATTTTCGAAAAGGCTTAGAAGCCATAGAACAATCCACTATTGATCAAGAGTCAAAAATTAGGTGGAGTACGATTGCAAACCTTTTCGTCGCAGAAATAGAGCAACTGAAAGCTGAATTTTAAAAAAGAAAAAGAAAATATTTTATTTACTTTCTACTAAGTCTGCCAATTCATCAATTCTATCAGAGAGATATTTGATTCCTTTTTCCCAGAAGGAAGGATCGTTCAAGTTAATCCCTATCTCAGATAACATTTCTTTAGGAGTGAGTGAACTTCCAACAGAAAGTAATTTTAGATACTTCGGGACGAAATTCTCTTTTTCTTCAAGATATAATTGATACATTGAAATTACTAAAAGATTGGACATGTTGTAGGCATAGACATAAAATGGTACTTGCATAAAATGCGATACTGCAAAACAAAAATAAGCATAGTCTTCTCTAATATTGCTCATTGAGTTACCAAACATTAATTCCATTTCTTGGACAAATGCTTCTTTAATTTCTTGTATTGTAGGCAATTTTCTCTCCATTAAGTTATGAATATATTTTTCAAATCTATAGAAAGCATTTTGTCTATGGGAAGTAGCAAACTTAGACTCAATAAAATCACATAATAATGAGGTTTTTTCTTCTTTTGATAAATCTGAATTCATTAAATAATCAAATATTAGGATTTCATTGAAAACGGATGCAATTTCGGCAACAACTAGAGAAATGTCAATATTTATAAAATTTTGTTCTTGTTGAATATAAAAAGCATGAAAAGCATGACCAAGCTCATGAGCTAATGTTCGTACTGAGTCGATAGTATCGGTAAAATTAACGAATACAAATGGATAATGCTTCAATTTTCCATTTGCGCAAAAGGCTCCCCGATTTTTTCCTTTTCTAGGTGTTACATCTATGTGTTTTAATTTATCCATGTTTTCTGTAATACTCTTAAATTCGGGATAAAACTTTTCATCAGCGTCCTTAATCAATTCTAATGCTTCTCGATAGGAATATTTTCTTGTTATCTGACCTACCGGGGCATATAAATCTGACATATGTAATTCTGGAAGGTTTAGGAGTTTTCGTTTTAAATTGTAATATTTTTCGACAATATGATAACTCTCTGTAGTAACTTTTCCAAGTATTTCGACAGTTTCATCGCTTACTTCATTTTCGAGATTCCTTCTCGTTATTGGCATCTTGAAATTTCTTCTCTTACTTTCTAAATCCCAATTTTTTATTATATTATTGAAAATGTGCGTAAAAATCATTTCATTCTTCTTATATTCTGACATCATTGTACCCAAGGCCTTTTTACGAAGATTTTCATCCTGATGATACATAAAAGAAAAGAGTTCTGCTTCTGTTAGTTTTTTCATAACTCCCTCTACTTCAAATTCAAAAGTGAAATTGCTTCTAAATTCACTATAAAGATTTCTAAATCCATTTACACCAGTGATATCCTTCATCAAAATAATTTGTTCTTCTTTTTCAGAGAGTTGATGTTTTTTTTTCAATCTATTGAATTTCAGAAAATGAGAATAACTTTCTAACTCTGAAGCGTTTATTAATTCTTCAAATTTTTTATCTGAGATTGCATTTAACTCCAAATTAAAAAATAATACCATTTCTTGAATTTTAGCTTTAAACTCATCAATTCTCGAATGGAATGATTTTATTTCATCATTAAGATTATTTGTTCTGTACAACAATTCAGAATATAATTCAAGATAAAATATTTTTTCAGAAATTGTTTCATATTCTTTAAACCATTCTAAAAGTTGTTTTGGAGTAATTGATGTATCGCTAATATTTCCTTTAACGTTTTGGTTAAAGTTTTCAGCAGTATTTTCTAGGTCTTGAATATCTTTTTCAATTATAGGATCATTAATGCTTTCATAGAAATCACTTAAATCCCATTTAATGATTTCTCGTGTCATAATACAGAAAATAAGCAAGTATTATATGAATTTTACTAGGATTTAATATTTATCTTGAAATTTGTAGATACCTAAAAAAAAAATTGTTACTATTTTAAAATAAAATTACTATTAATACAATTGATGAATGATACTGAAATACCTTATAATCTCACACCAAATAATCCTATTAAGGAGTATGGTGAAGTAAAGCCGAGTGATATTCATGGTTTAGGACTATTTGCTAAGAAATTCATTCCAAAAGGGACTATTTGGTGGCATGCACGACCTGAAGATATACTGATAATATCAAAGGATCAATTTTTAACTCTTGAATCTTCTCAAAAAACATCTCAAATGAAAGATTTTTTTTACAATTTACTTACTTATTCTTATTATGAGAGAGACCTTGATGCTCTAATTTTTTGCTTGGATAATTCTAGATATGTAAATCATTCTGTTAATGCTAATTCTGGCGCTTCTGAAGATGAAAATGGATTTTGTGCAGTTGCGATAAGAGATATTCAACCTGGGGAAGAAATTACAGAAGATTATTCCAAATATACAATTTGTTCCTGGCTGGAAAAGTATAAAGAATATTTTGATCCTTGTTGTTGGTGAGGAGATGTTTCTAATGAATCTAAATTTTTCTCACATTATTTCTTCTTTCCATTAGAATCAAAATTTAATTCTTATAAGTTAAAATCTGTTTAAAATACAATGTAAAACTCTTTAGATACATAAGAAATAAAAATAAAAAATTTATTATTCCAAGGATAACATCTTAGATTTTTCATATAAGTTATTAATAATAAAATTAAAAGCCTCGTGAACTCCTTGACCAGTTTTAGCTGATGTTAAGTAATATCCGAAAAAATTTCGTTTTTTTACTAATTCTTGAATTTTTGTGTTGTCTAATTTATATTCTTCTATTAAATCAACTTTATTGGCAAATAAAACAACAGGAATGTCGCTGCAATACTTCTTTAACTCATTATGCCAATTTTCTATATGTTTAAAACTTTCTTCTCCTAAATCATTATCTTCAAGGCTAAAAACAATTATACAACCTTTGCTTTCTCTATAAAATAATGGATGTAGAAAAATAAAATTATTTTGAGCAGCTATATCCCAGAATATTAAATTAATTATATCCCCATTAATTTTTTTATCATATCTTGAAAATTGAGCACCTATAGTTTTAACATAATCCTTCTCAAAAGTACCTTTCGTAAATTTTTTAATTAGAGATGTTTTACCTACTCCTCCATCTCCTATAACGGATATCTTAAATCCAAATTCCCGAGAATTGTTCATTAAATTTTTACTTAGTTGTCAAATTATAATATCTTTTTAATGTAAAACTAGATGTTGTTTAATATAAAATTTTAGCTTAATGTATTTTTCAATAATTAACCTTTTTTCAATCTAGAAGTTAGAATTCATGCAACACAATACTTTTATCAATAAAAATCTCTGTTATTAAGGATTCAAGTAAGGGGATATCTTTTAATTGAATAGACTGGTTTATTTGAAAAGATTTAAGTAACTTTTGCCAAATATATTCTTCTTTTTGGATGTTTTCCATAAAATAATTTATTTTTTGAATAGCATAATAGGCATCACCTTTAAATATATAGGATATAAAAAAAGGTGGAATCGATTTCATAATAAGAGTATATTCACCGAAAATTGCGCGGTCTAGCCCTTCAGAAAATATTTCCTTAATAAAATAATCAATAGTTGTTAAGAATCCACCAAAAAGATGGGATTCAAAAGATTTTCCCTCGATAAATGAGTGGGAGAATAAAGGTGTGCCTCCTTCTGTTATGATAAAAATTGAGATAGGTTCTTCTTCTGAGATTTTAGGAGCCTCAATCATTCGTTTTCTTACCATATGCTCCATTTGCTCTTTCAAGCCAGCGAACTTCCACCGTTCAGGTAAAGACGCGTCTGATTCTTTTAGATTCTCCCACATTTTTAATTGCCTAATTATTTCATCATGTTCATATGAAATTTTCATTACTAATCGCTTTATGCCATGAGATTCTGCTATCTTTTGAGCTTGAGTTAAAAAACGTCGGGCTGATTTTATGTCATAATTTATTAAAGCTAATTTGGCTTTTAATATGAAGGTTTCACAGAAGACGATGTATGAATGTGAATTCTCAGCGATAGCCGATAATTGAGCAATATATTGATTTAATTCATCAAGTACTTCACTATCATTATTTATACGAAATTCCGAAAGAAGTAAGTCACAAAGATGGATATATGCTTTAATAATAAGATCAAAATGCAAAGTTTTTGTTTCGATGACTTGTTTCAATAATTCTTCGACTTTAGCTTTATCTCGGATTCGAGAGCTCCTTTTTAACATTAAAGCTTTATTGTATTTGTAAACTAATTCGATATCACTATCTTTTTTTTGATAATACATATTTTCCAGGCGTTGAAAATATTTTTGAGCAAGGTCAATATCACCCTTTTTGAGAGCAGTAGATATTATACTATCAAGACAAGCTTCTATTACTATAGGATCCTGCTCCCAAAATATTAAGCTTTCTTCCAAATATTTCA
>JBHLKB010000109.1:0-7464 GCA_048887205.1 Candidatus Hodarchaeota archaeon | reverse complement strand
AAGCAGAAATTTATTTAAATTTACAAAAACCTTACATACAGGATGAATAAATTTATAAAATAGATTAGTAATTAGCTTAAGTAATTGGTTGAAATTTATATAATTACTAAACTTATCTAATATATTTCCATTAATCAAATTGTCTTATAAGTGTGGATATTATGATACCAAAAAAAATGGAATCTTTTCTTCAAGAACACCTCCCAGAAGCTACTCTTAAAACCCGACTCAAAAAAGATAGAGGAAAGTGTTATTTAGAATTCAGTAATATAGACGAGCACTTATTATCTCGACTTGGGATTGTTGTTGATAAATTGGGTCCCCATCTTGTTGCCTGCTTATGGGATGAAAAATCCAAGTTGGAAATTGGTGGATATTTAGTAGTTGATAACCTATCCATGGGAACTCCGTCAATGGGAGGAATTAGAATGCTTCCTGATATAACACCTTCAGACATTCATAATTTAGCAAGAGGTATGACTCTTAAAAACGCGGCTGCAAATCTTCCGTACGGTGGAGGTAAATCAGGGATTGTTACTGACAGAAATATCTCACCTGAAGATCGTGATAAAGTAATCCGTGGTTTTGCACGATTAATTCATCGTTATATCGATATATATTTACCCGGACCTGATGTAGGTACTAATGATGCTGATATGAAGACTATAGCCATAGAAAATGGATTAGATAATGCACTCTCTAAGCCTGTTGAGATGGGAGGAATGCGTATAGATGAATTGGGGGCAGCTGCAGGAGGAGTTGTAATTGCTCTGCAAACTCTATTGAATATAATGCCTAGATTGAGAGTTCTTTCCCAATTTGCTAATCTAGAAATTCCAGAAACTAAAGATCTAAAAATTTTAATTCAAGGTTTTGGAGCTGTTGGTGCACATGCTGCACGTATATTATCTGAAAGAATCCCTGATGCTAAAGTAATAGGTATAAGTGATTTAGAGGGTTATTTATATAATGAATCTGGGTTACCAATTCAAGAACTTTTTAAATTATGGGAAGAAAAGCGCTTAGTTACTAATAATTATTTTGAAGAGAAGATTTTTTCAGAAGGGTATAAACATCCTACAAAATTTTCAACAAATAGAAATAATTTACTTCTCGAAAATGCTTTTTGTTTAGTTCCTGCAGCTCCAGTATTCAACTATTTAGGAGTGCGTGCTTCTGAAAATCCTTCTATAACGGTAGATCGTATGGGAAAATGGGGAGTGATTATTGAAGGGGCAAATACCTATTCGCCTGATCCTAATAGAAAGGCAGCACGTACTCGTATGGAGCAAATCGTATATAGAGAGAAAGGGGTTATGATAGCTAATGATTACCTAGTAAATTCTGGAGGTGTGATTTTTGCTGCTCAAGAGCATATCATTAAATCTCCAGATCAGTTACAAATACCTGAAGAAATGTTAGGTAATCATGAAGCGATAGAAAAATGGTTGAAAGATCATTCTAAAGAATTTACAGAGCTTTCAAGACAACGATTAAAAGCAGGAGAGAAATATAGAGAAGATGTAATTCATCATAATATGATTGAATTGATTGATTTATTAGCGGCAAACCCCGATATGCTTCCGTGTATAGCAGCTGAACGTATCAGTCTTCAACGTTTGACTGCTAAGGAAAGGGAACGTACGGCAAAAGATATTATGATTTCAATACCAACAATTGATGTAAAAAGTTCGGTACAAGATGCAGCTGCTTTGATGATTGGAAAGAATAGTGGGATAATTGCTGTACTTTCAGAACACAGACTTGTAGGCGTTGTAACAGATTGGGATATCACTGCTGCAGTTGCATCTAATCGTTGTGATGTTAATCTTGATATAATTATGACTAAAGATGTTATTACAGCATCTCCAGATTTTTCTATTTTAGATATTGTTCGAGAACTAGAGCAATATCAAATATCTGCAATGCCTGTAGTTGAACAGGGAAAAGTTTTAGGCATGGTTAATTCTGATCTAATAGCACAACGCTATATTTTAGAATATCTACAATCTCAGTAATATTTAATAATATTTTAATATATTATATAAGGTATCTCTTTGAGCGGGTTTCTTTCCAGCAGCTTTAATTATTGTAATTATTTCTTCTGAGGATAAATATTGACCAAATTTCGCCCCAGCACTTTTTGATATATTTTCTTCCATCAATGTTCCTGAGAAATCGTTTACACCAAAGTTTAAAGACACTTGAGCAAGTTTTGGACCCAATTTTACCCAACTACATTGTATATTATCAATATAATTATTTAAAAATATCCGAGATACACAAAATAATTTTAAATCTGCTATACCATAACTAGGATTCAAAGGATGGTTATCTAATCTTGATAATATTGGATTTTCTCTTATAAAAGGTAAAGGCACAAATTCAGTGAATCCTTTGGTTTCTTTTTGAATTTCTCTTAAGACTTCTAAATGTGTTATTCGATCATTTAGAGATTCTATGTGTCCATACATGATAGTCGAAGTCGTTGGGATCCCTAAGTTATGGGCTTTAGTGATTATATCAATCCATTGCGATGTCGAGACTTTATTTGGACATGCAATTCTTCGTATATCATCGACGAGAATCTCTGCTGCTGTTCCTGGAATGGAGTCTAATCCTGCCTTTTTCAATTCTTTTAATGTGTTTTCTATTGAACTCTTATATAATTTTGACATAAAATAGATTTCTTGAGGTGAAAAGGCATGAGTATGAATGTTTTGATCTACTCCTTTTACAACTCGAAGAATATCTAAATAAAAATCAAATTTTAATTCAGGATTGATTCCCCCTTGAATACATACTTCTGAACAATTCGAATTTTTGGCTTCAATGACTCTATCCCTGATTTCCTCTAATGTAAGTAAGAATGCATCTTTGTGATTAAATGGCAAACTAAAAGAGCAGAATTTGCATCCTTGAAAGCAAACATTAGTAAAATTTATATTTCGATTAATTACAAAAGTTACAATATCTTCTTTTTTTTCAAAACAAATTTGATTAGCAACATATTGTAGAGCAAAAAATTCTTTACCATTGACTTTTAATAATTTTAAAGCTTCCTTTGAGGTAATTTCCTCATTTTTTAATGCTTTTTCTAAAATTCCCTTAATTTCTGGTTTTACCTTGTTTAAGAAATGAGAATTTAACATTAATAATTTATATTATCTATAATTTTTTTAATATTTTCTGGACAATAATCACTTCTTTGGATGTATCTATTATAGATTGGAAGCCTTTCTTTGAGTTTAAAACCTAAAGTCTCACAAATTTTATTTAAATCATCAATTTGAGGCCATTTATTTTCAGGATTTATATAATCTAACGTAATAGGTGATATTCCACCAAAATCATCAATTCCCATATCGATAAACTCTTTTTCAAAACCTTTTATAAGATTAGGGGGTATTTGAATAGAAATTTCATTCTCAAATATAACACGAGCAATTCCGGTTATTTTGAGCATTTCTTCGATAGTAATTGGTGTTTTAGGCTGAAATGGAATACTTTCTTTATTAACAAAATTCTGAATTATAACCTCTTGAATATGCTCATATTCTTTATGGATATTTTTAATTAAATATAAATCTCTTATGATATCTTCGATAGTTTCTCCAATACCTATTAATAAACCTGTAGTAAATGGAATTTTTAATTTTCCAGCATTATTAATGTGCTCTAATCTTTTTTTTGGTAATTTTCCAGGAGAATGTTCATGAACTTTACCTTTTTTAAAAAGCTCCATACTTGTACTTTCAAGCATTAATCCCATACTTGCGCAATATCTTTTTAAATCCTTCATTTCATCATAAGTTAAAAATCCTATATTTATATGAGGCAGAATGTTAAATTCAAGTAAATATGTACAAATATCTTTTATAAATGCTATAAAATCTGAACAATTTCTTTTTTTTAACTCACTTTCAACTTCAAGGAAATTTTCTGGACGTTCTCCAGACATTAGAAGTGCTTCTTTACAGTTATATTGAAGACCTTTTTGAATTAATGTAACTATTTGCTCATTACTAAGCAAGATTACATTACCTACCCCACTTAGTTTAGGAATTTTATAATTATAAAAACAATACCCACATTGATTAACACAATAGTTTGAAAGAGAAAGCGTAAAATTTTTGGAATAAGTTATTATGTTTTTCTCATTACTTGATAATTGTTCCTTTACTTTTTTTACTCGTTCTCTTAGTTGTTTTAATGTGAGCCTTTTAAAACTATTAATTTCGCTGTTTTTTATCATTATTAATTCTTTTTGTATTTTAACACCACATAATTATCCCTACTTAAAATTTCAAGCAATTTAAACCTTGTTGCTTGAGCCATAGTTTCAAATCCTTTACCTTCAACAAGGCTAGTTGCATCTTGACCGCCAACTATCCATGGAGCAATGGTTAGCCTTATTTCATCTACTAAATTCTTCTTAATAAAGCTCCAGTTCAATGTGGCACCTCCTTCTAATAAGAGCTTTTGTATCCCTACGTTATAGAGAAGAGGCATAACATCCGATAAATTTACTTTCTTTCCTTTACCAGCCTTTAATATTCTCACTCCTTTTGACTCAAAATCTTTCACTTTTTTCAGTATTACATTTTCCGTAGTACATATTATCGTTGGATATGTTTGTGGTTGAAATGTAATTACTTTTGAATCAATTGGTATCGAAAGATTACTATCTACAACAATTCTATAATAACCCTTATGGTCATAAAATTTAATGTGAAGTTTAGGATTATCTTTCAATATCGTGTTTTTCCCGACGATAATACCATCCACTTGAGACCTAAGTTTATGGACTTCTTTCCAATCTTCTTCATCAGACAATTCTGGATCTCCTGTTTTGGATGCTATCTTTCCATCAATAGTCATTGCAGCACTTAAAATGATATATGGGCGTTCAATTTCTTTCAAATACTAACTCTCCTTTGATATAAGTTTTTTTAATATTTTCTGATTTTGTTCTTTGAGCAATTAAATCCAATATATTATTAGAGTTTAATTTATAAGAAAAAAGATTTGGATCATAAAGATTAATTAAAAAAAAGTCTGCAAATTTTCCTTTCGAAATTGAGCCAAACTCATTTTCAAGATTAAAACTTTTTGCAGCATTAATTGTAACCATTTTTAATAAATCCTTAGAAGTGAATTGAAGCTCTTTATCATAACTGCATAAAACTCGTGAAATTCGGTAAAAATATCGTATTTCTTCAAATAAATCTGTATTATTTACCATTAAATTGTCTGTACCTAATGATATTGGAATATTTAATCTTAAAATTTCGCTAATGGGAGGAAAACCCACCCCAAAATACCCATTACAACGAGGACATAAAACAAGAGATTTATTATTTCTAATTATTTTTTCTAAATCTTTTGTAACAAATTTTGTCCCATGAATGATTACATCAATAATGTTATCATCAAAGATTTTATTTATTAAATTAATATTACGAGTGTTCTCAGCACAGTGACAGGCAACGATTTTTTTGAATTTATATTTAGCTGATACAACTAATTTTTTATTCGTGGAATTAATTTGTTTGTAACTAGATAATCCGATGCCATCTGCTAAATCGAAAACAGATTCTATTTCAGTTTCATCCATAAATCGCCCTAGGATTAAGGCATTAATTGAATTATTAGTGAGCGCCTTTTTTAGAAGAATTACCCCTTCAATCCCCCCCTCTCGAAAATCAATGAAAAATGTAATACCATTTGAAAGCATTTCTAAAACTGCATTTTGAATTCCTTTAATTTTTATATCTTCAGGGATTTTCCTTAATAATTTATGTTTAAGACCAAATGGTGGAGCAACGGTTTCCGATAATTCTTTATTAAAACCTAATTCTTTAGCAAAACTATCCCCGATGTGAACATGAGAGTTTATAAATCCTGGAATCAATAAGAAATTCTGATGATTCGGGAAAATATCCAAATTTTTATCTACATCATCATATGAAATATCAATAATTTTTCCAGTTTGATCAATTTCTAAATTTACATTCCGTTTTAAATCTAAATTATCTCCAATTAGAGCATATTTACTAAATAAACTTTTATTAGCCATTAATTCATAAACATTGTAAATTATTTTGTATTAATTATATCGAATCCTTTTAAATTATATCTAATCCTTTTAAAGATTAGGAAAAAAATCAATTTTTGTTATTGGTGACTTTTAATTACTAAATTTAAAATAGATTTACAAGATTCTGATTCCAGAATAGATATTCCAATAGATAAGGTTGGTATTGTAGAATTAGAGAAAAAAGTTGAAATTGTACAAGAGAATAAAAAGTATTCTTTCTACCCAAAAATTTCAGCATTAATCAATCTTCCTGCAGAGCAGCGTGGGATACATATGTCTCGAACTTCGGAAACTATAGAAGAAGTCATTAATGAAGTAATTTTCAAACCCACTCCTACTATTGAACTTGTGGGGGATAGAATTATAAAAAAATTATTGGAACGCCATCCATATACTTCTAAAGCCGAAGTAAAATTAGAAGGTAAAATTGTAGTGCAAGTTAGAGAAAATGATGAAAGGATTATTCAAAAATCATATAATATTAGTTCTTTTGTAAAAGCTAGTCGAGATAGATCAGGAAATATTGATTATAATTATTTTATAGGTGCAAGTGCAGTTGGTATGACGGTGTGTCCGTGCGCAAAAGAACTTTCTTTGGAATATGCTGAAGAAGTTGTTAAATCAAGAAAAGATATTAACATTTCAGAAGAAGATCTTAGCAAATTATTAAATATTCTCCCCTTTTCTTCACATAATCAAAGATCAATCGGAACAATTATTATTCAAATAAAGGATTTAACCAATCATAAGGTAGATGTCTTAGATATTATTGATGTTATAGAGCAATCGATGAGTGGTAAAATTCAATCTGTTCTAAAAAGACCCGAAGAAGCCGAATTAGTAAGAAGCGCGCACTTAAAACCCCTTTTTTCCGAAGATGTTATTAGAGAAATGGCAAAAAATTTCATAATACGGGATTTTCCAAATCTTGAAGATGATTTTAAAGTAAAATTTAAAATTGAAAGTCTTGAGTCTATTCATCCTCATAATGTTTATGCTGAATTAAAAACAACTTTAGGGGAATTAAAAAAAAATCTAAGAAATATAAATTAAACTTTTAAAGAATTTTAAATATTTATTAGAAATTATTAGCTTTTCCTTAAAATACCTTTATAAATTATTATATAATTCTTTACACTTATTATTTTAGGATTTCTCCTATAATTTGACGGAATAGGAGCATTACATCGAGAGCAAAGACCAGAAGTTCTGAGCCAATCTTTAAATTCATCTGCATGAGCAGGATATCTACAATTTGGACATAAAATTATTCCTCTACCATTATCTTTTGGTAATTCTGGCAATTTAAAACAAAAAATACATTTAAAATCTTCTAATGATAAATTTGCAGCTTTTGGTCTATA
>JBHLKB010000108.1:0-7489 GCA_048887205.1 Candidatus Hodarchaeota archaeon | reverse complement strand
AATCACACCAGCTTTAATTCCGACGAATGAAGCAATAAGAATTGAAAAAATTGATAACTCCATAGTTCTTGGGAATCTTTGCCAAATAAGCTGCCATACAGGTGTCCCATTTGAAACTCTAATTGAAGTTCCCCAATTTCCCGAAAATAAATCCCCTATGTATCCGAAATATTGCACTATTAGAGGTCTATCCAATCCAAGCCAACGCCTTACAGTTAAATATTGTTCATATGTAAAATTTTGTGGCAAGAAAGAGTAGGCTGGATCACCTGGCATAAATCTAGAGAGAATGAAAATTAATGTTAAAGTCCCAAATAATACAGGTAATAACGTTAATAATCTTCTTATTATATAACTTATCATACTCATGTTTTACTTCACTTAGGTTTTTTTTTATATTTAAATTGATTCAATTGGTTTTTTAAAATATTGAACATATTTCTGTTTAGCAAAAGCCCCCGCAATTGCACCTAATAGATTTATACCAAATAACGATAAAATAGTTATATAGCTTTCAGGTCTTGTAAAATATAATGGTATTATCGCAATATTAAATTCAACAACAAAGAAATACCAAATCCAAGATTCAATAATTATTAAAGGTACTAGCCATATACTATTTCTAATACCGTATTCATAGAAGGCTTCTCTAAAGACCATAATAAAAACTATGAAAAAAAGAATTATAGCTGAAAAAAATGACAAGGAATTAAACAATACATTATGCAGAAATATAATATTTTCTCCAATCCCCTTATCATAGACAGCACAAATGTATCCAAAAAATACAAAATGTATTAATAAACTTGCTAAAATGAAATTTCCTTGTCTCCCGATTTCAATTTTTTTCATAATAGAATGTGCTTATTCTTAATTTTTCAAAATATTAATTATAAAATTTATAGTAATTTATAAAAACTTTATTGTTATATAAAAGATTATTTAAGATATAAGATAAACTTAATGATGAAAAAGCCCCAATTTCTTTTTCTTAATATACATAATCGTTCTTCAGAAGAAATATTTTTTTAAGTTGCTCAATCACCCTAAAAATTTGATTATAATCTGCAACCCCTAAATGCTAAATCGGCATCACAAAATAATCTAGATAAAGGGATGCTTGATAATAATTTTTGGAACTTTTCAATTTTAAGGGTAAATTTGGTCTCATGATTAAATTAATAAAATTATGTAGAAATTAATAGAAAGAAAAATTAAAGAAAAAAAAAAAAGAATTTCAGATTTGAGATTTTTTTAGTCTATCATCAAATTTAGCTACTTTATGCCATGTATACGTCATACCACCATATATCTGCAAGGGGATTAGATACAAATCCGTGGACATAATTATACCAAGCATCATAATTTAAACCTGCAGTAAGATGAAGCCCTGGAAAGTCTCTTTCAACCATCTTTTGTTGAATCTCATCGTAGATTGCTTTTCTTGCGACTGGATCGGTTTCTAATACACCAGCGTCCATTAATGCTACTACATCAGCTTCATAATATTCTCCAGCATTAGTTGAGGCAGTTGGATGCCATATTGCAGAAATATAGTTTTCTGGATCTATATAATCTGGTCTCCATCCCATCATGAACAAGCCTAGGTGTGCTCTATCTGTAGTCAACATTGTAACCAGATCTCCCCACGCCATACCATTTACATCGCAATCAACTCCAAGATATCTCAGATCAAAAGCTAATCTGTCGCCGGTATAGTGTCTTTGATCATTTCCTATGTTCCATGAATAGTTATAGTGTTCGAGGGGGTTACCTCCATCAGCTACTGCTGTCCAAGCGGCATCATCATACAAGTCCGCCATATCTAAACCTCTCGCGCCAAGTTCTCCACTATAATAAGGATCATTAAGGAGCTCTAATCTTGCTCTCGTACGGTTGAATGTTGGGTAATCCAAGGTATAGTTAGCATATGCAATACCCAATGGAATATAGGTTGGCCATCTGACAGCTATTCTGTCATAAACCACATCTATTATATGTGTATAATTCAAACAATATGCCGTAGCTTTTCTCATTGCTAAAGAATGATGACCACTCCCTGGGGCGCCGGGATATTTGAATGAAACCCAAGCTACAGTAAGGGTATTTCCTGCGTATTCAAGATGTATATCAGGATCGGTAGCAAATTGATCAATAAAGGCTGGATCCATTGCTGTTAAAATATCAATATCACCCGATAATAATGCTTGATTTAGAACTGCATTACTCGCGAGGATGACAATTGTTATAGTATCAAGCTGAGCTCTTCCTTGCCAATAATCATCAAAGGCAGCGAGTCTTATCTCGACACCTGCAGCCCAACCCATAAACCGAAATGGTCCAGTACCAATTAACTGCTCATGGAGTTGTACATAGTCATTTGCGGGTGTTGAAGTAGGTGACATAATAGCGCAGCCTGTGAAAGCAAGTAGAGAGAAAAATGCACCTCTAGGAGCATTTAAGTAGAATCTCACAGTATCCGCATCAACAACTTCAGTTCTGTTAACAAGAGGAGATCCATCTGGATTCATATACACTGATCCAAATAGCTGACTTGGGGTTGGGATTCCTGAGGGTAACGCATCCGGAAGTGATTCGTTAAATGGGGGAGGCAAACCCGCATTACCAGAATAATTGAAGAACCACTGTAACCTATCGAAATTCCATTTAACAGCGGTTGCATCAAGTGTAGTATTATCATGGAATCTGATTCCTGTTTGAATATCAATGGTCCATTCTAATCCATCAGGTGTGACTGATGGGTAATCAGCTGCTAAATGAGGAACTTCCGTTAAGTTCGGATCTGAAGTATTAAACCTATAAAGCGTTTCACATACTTGATTGATTACATCAATTGAAGCGGAATCATACGCATAATGAGGGTCTAGATGCACAATATCTCCCTGGAAAGTGCCGTAAACCAAATCTTGACCTCGTGCTGGTGGAACAACTTCAATTAAACCTAATTGTACACCCAAGAAAATGTTTCCAACACCAGAGGCTGCAAGAACAACTGCTAGGAGTATTATAGCTAAATTTTTCTTTTCCATTTCCATATCATATTCACTTTTATTATTTTTTTTTTGTTTTCTTTAAATGTATGTTAAGTATTTTTTTAATTTTAACAACTTATAAGTTTTATCATTTTTTATCGATTAATACTAAATATTGAATAAAATCACATTTTACTTAAAAAGTGAAAATTAAAGATGAAACTTTTTCTAATTGAACAAGGAAAAATAAAAAGTATAAATTATTTAAAATGGGAAAAATAAAATCAATTATTATTTACTATGAAATATAAAAAAAAATTACTTTATTAGGCTTAAAAAAATATGAGAATAACAGAGAAAGGATGGGGGATAATCTACTTATTATCGGGTATTTTTATTATTATTGTATCTATTTGGGATTTACCTATTTTTATAGGTAGGTCTGTTATTGTCTTATTTATTGGATATATTATCTTAGTATTTATTATTGAATTAATCTTTGCCTTTCTTTTTATTAGACTAAGTTTAAAAAGTTTTAAATATGCTAGAGAAGGTTTAGATGGGGAAGAATCAACTAATCGTTTCTCTAAAATTATTGTTTGGATTTCAAATCTTGTCCAAGTAGGTATGATAATAGCAGCCATTTCCTATTAGTAATTTGAATTTCAATGGTATTTAACTTAAAAGGATTTTCGCAATTTTCAGTATTATTCTCCACCAACTTATGAACTATGAATTTTGTGTAAATTTTTTTTTATATTAATCCTTCTAAAATGGGAAAAGAATGGAGTATATGGTTTAAGGATTAAATATAGCAATGATTTCTTCGAAATAGAAAGCAGTAAATAAAATAGTAAAGAGAATCAATGCAGCAATTATTATTCCTTTGTCTAAGAAAGCTTTTTCCGTATTTCGAGCGATTTCTGTTTTAGCTGAAGTCAAATACATATATCTCATAATTATATAGAGTGAGAGTGGTATTGAAAAGATTGCTAAATATTCATAAAGCGTAGGTGTAGCACTTAAAGGTTCAAATAGTTCAAATTTTAATATAAGATAGAGTGAATATGTTATAAACAAAGTCCCAGCAGTTATAATATGAAATTGGTCAAGCAATTTAATAGAATATTGATCATATACTTTTTTATGTTCAATTGCTTTTTCTTTTCCAAGCATTTCCAAGTCACCTTTTCGCTTAGCTATACTTAAGAATAAAGCAACTTCAAATATAGATAGAAACAACCAAGCTGAGACAAATTGTTCAATAATTGCGCACCCAGCTAAAGCTCTCCATAAATATCCTGTAGATAATATAATTATATCAATAAAAGCATAATTCTTAAGAAGATGGTTATAGAGTTGACCTGTAATTAATATAAGAATTATCATAAATATAAAGCCAAAATTTGGGATAAGTAAAATCGTGAGCATTATAATTATTCCTCCTAATATTATTAATAATATTATCGCTAGAGGCAAAGAAATATTTCCAGAGGCAAGTGGTTTTTTTCTCATTTTTTCTGGATGCATCTTATCCTTCCTAATATCTCTTATATCGTTAATGATATAATTAATTGAAGAAGTACAACATAAAATAATGAAACCAATTATTAATTTGAAATAGAGAGATGTTTCAAATAATCTCTGACTAAAAAAAATCCCAATAAATACCAATATATTTTTATAATATTGCCGGACTCTAAGGAGATCAAAAATATTTTTAATTTTGCTAGTCATTGATAATTTTTTTGAAAGACACATTTATATTAAATTTTATTAAGGTATGATGATTCTCTCTGGTTTAAATTTCTTCAGAATTTTGAATCCAAGTCGACTAGTTAAACTCGTTTCTGATTTTATTTGTATCAGAGCACTGCTGTATTCAAAATTTATGAGTTCTAACTTTTTGTAAGGAATCTTTATATCTTTCCCGAAAATAGTATTTACAATGATTAAATCTTCATTTTCTTTTTTGTTCCTAGTAGATTTTTTATAGATATTTTGAATATCGACATTTATTTTCTGAATATAGCCTATTTCCAAATTATTCACAGGTTTTTTAAGAAATATATATGATTGAAGTTGTTTATTTGATAACCATTTTATTATGTGCATTTCAGATTCTCGAAAATCAGAAGTCCTACTAATCGTTAAGTAAATTTTCTTAGGTTGGATTATTAATTCACCAAGAGTATATTTGAGAGATTTTTCACTTTGATTTTCAAATTTGGATAGTACAATTTGAAAATCCTCTAATTTCTTAGCAGAAATTATATTTGCACACTTGTATATTTTTATAGCTCCTTTGGTTTTCAGGAAGATCTCATGATCTTTAAAATTCTTAATTACAAGAAGAGAATTTGGCAATTTTGTTTTAACTATAGGCTTTTGGATTTTATTATTGTTTTTATCTAAGAACTCATAGAGTCCATTTTTATTATTTTCATCCAATTCAATGTTTTTTAATATAAATGGCATATCCTTATTTAAAAAATAATGCTCATTTAAATCGTAATGAATACGAGAATATAAAGAGGAATTTAGGAGAGATTTTTGATTTGTTATTTTATTTATTATGACAAATTGATAAGGATCAGTGATATCATCGTTGAATTGAACATCATTTAATTTACCGTCAATTAATTCATCTGTAATTAGATTTTTAAAGATATAATCTTTTTGAATTTCAAATTGGAATAATTCTTTTTTTCTAAGTTTCTCCATTAATGAAGAAATATTACTTATTTCAAAAAAATCTTTAAATTTATTATTTGCTAAGATTTTAAATTTATTTCTTGCGTGTTCAAATTTTTTTGCATATTTCTTTTGTTTAGATTTTTTTATACAAATAAATGGAAGAATTGCCTCTTTACTTGGTTTTAATTCGTTACCTAAAATCGCAGCAATTCTATAATAACTAGGAGGGTGTGAATGAATCAAATTAGCTATAAGCGATGATCTTGACGGTTTAATCATTGAACGATTTAAATAAATGGCAGTATCCATATAATTTAAGAGTTGATTGTCTTTCCTAATTTTTTCTTCACATAGAAGCATGGTATTTAATCCAATTTCTCGTCCAGTGGCATAAAAACTTTCTAAATTATAGAGAGCTTTAGCAAGTTCGTTAGCATACCCTGCTTTCTTTGTTTTTAGATCAGCCTTTCCTTCTAAAATTCTAACAAATATAAAAAGTAGTATATATATTGCTAAATTTAAAAGTATAAAATTAATTAAAGGCATTTGTGGATTTCCAAAAGTATAATCATAGTAAGTAGCAGGAATGCCAAGAAGCATTCTAACAATAAGATCAATAGAGGTAATTAAAGTTAAGATAAGTGTATGTTTTCCTTTTGTATGCGCCAATTCATGTGCTAAAATGCCTTTTAATTCATCTTCAGGAATTTGATTAATATCCTCAGCTATAATAGCGATTCTTTTATCAACAAGCGACCCATAAGCCATAGCATTTAATATAGGATATTTTCCAAAACCCACTTTAACTTTTCCTTTAATACCAATATCGCTTTTTATTTTATTTACAATTTTCAATAGATTTTCCTCTTTTACTTTCTGAATTCCGAGTATTTTATCCAAAATAAAACCTGAGAAAAGATAAATTACCCAATTAACAATTACTAGGACAAAATAAATATTCATAAAAAAATCAAAAAATGTAAATCCACTAAAGCCAATTTTTTTATCTGTAATGAAGGTAAGTGGAGTGTACTGATTAATAAAAACAACCGCCAGCCAAGCTATGATATATAAGAATAATGTTAAATATTCAGGACTCATAAATCTCCAAACAATGATATACTTTCTTCCAAACAGTATAAAACCCATAATTAGAATAATCCAAAAAGAAAAAGCAAAACTAGTATTTACAAAGAATGGATCTTCTAAGTAATATGAAAATATTCCAGCAATGAATATAATATTGTAAGTAATTAAAGAGATAATTAAGATTTTATTCAAAATAGGGTAATCCTTTAATTCATAAATTCCAACCCATAGATATATTGAGAAAGCGCCCATTATTGATGTTAAAAAATCTTTTGAAAAGAAGAAAATGAGAAAAAAGAAAAATGCAATTGCGACAATATCACTCATTTCACTTCTTTTACCATTCTTTACCCATCGATAAAATTCCTCAATGGATAATAAGTATAAAAAGAAAGTAATTAAAAATGTCCAGTCAATAAGGAGCGTTAATAATTCAAATTGAAAAATAAATGAATTAAATAACAACGAAAGGCTAATAGAACCTAAGAGATAGATGATAAATAGAAGGTATCTTTTCTTTTTTTTCATAAAATATAACTTAAATTAAATCATTAAAATCTTTTTTTACTTAAAGTATAAAAATACATTAAATTTTGTGATTCTCCTTTGATTATTAAAATCTAACAGAAAACAATATCTTTAAGTTCCTAATTCTTTTGTATTCATTTTATCAATTTCCCTCCAGAAGTACTTTATGGTAATCGAATACC
>JBHLKB010000107.1:0-7522 GCA_048887205.1 Candidatus Hodarchaeota archaeon | reverse complement strand
ACTGATTGATAAACCTGTAGTTATTGGTGATATAGTTGATGTTTTAGGAACTTTTGTTCAAAGAGATACAGGAGACAACCCAATGTCTGATATTATGAAAATGTTTCAGTTTGGAGGTAAAAAAAGACCAACCTTAGGAACCCTGAGATTAATTGTAGAAAATCTGAAACCCTCAGATAAAGTTGTTAAAATTACGAGGGATACTATAATTAAGGTTAATAAAAGAGTTGCTGTTTTAAATATCTCAGGTGGAGTTGTTACATATGATGATGTTGGAGGATTAACTGATGAAATTCAAAGAATTAGGGAGATGGTTGAGTTGCCGATAAAACACCCTGAATTATTCCATCGATTAAATATTGACCCCCCAAAAGGAGTATTGTTTTATGGGCCTTCTGGAACAGGTAAAACGCTTATGGCAAAAGCAGTTTCTCAAGAATCAAATGCAAATTTTATAACCATAAACGGTCCAGAAATTATGAGCAAGTTTTATGGAGCAAGTGAAGGGAGGCTTCGTGACATTTTTAGAGAAGCAGAAGAAAATGCTCCTTCTATAATTTTTATTGACGAAATTGATTCTATTGCCCCAAAAAGAGTTGATACATCAGGAGAGGTTGAAAGACGTGTTGTTTCACAATTATTGTCTTTAATGGATGGCTTGCGTGGTAGAGGAGAAATAATTTGTGTCGGTGCTACTAATAGGATCAACGCTATTGATGAAGCATTGCGAAGACCAGGAAGATTTGATCGAGAGATTGAATTTGGTGTTCCCAATGTTAAAGGAAGAAAAGAAATCTTCCAAATTCATACAAGAGGGATGCCCATGGAGAGTGGTGTTGTTCTCGATAATTATGCTGAAATTACCCATGGTTTTGTAGGTGCAGACATTATGGCTATTTGTAGAGAAGCGGCAATGTTTTCATTAAGAAGAGTATTACCAAAAATTAATTTAGATGAACCAATTCCAAGTGAAATTATTCAAGAATTAAAAATTAAGGATGATGATTTTATCAAGGCTACGAATTTAATAGAGCCTTCAGCTATGCGAGAAGTAATGGTAGAAATACCAGATGTTTCATGGGAAGATATTGGAGGGCTTGAAGATATTAAGGAAGAATTAAGAGAAGCCGTCGAATGGCCACTTAAATATCCCAAAATGTTTGAGAAAGCGGGAATACGACCTCTAAATGGAATACTTCTTTTCGGACCCCCAGGTTGCGGAAAAACTCTTTTAGCAAAAGCAATTGCAAATGAAAGTCAATCTAATTTTATAGCTATAAAAGGTCCAGAAATATATTCCAAATGGGTAGGCGAAAGTGAGAGAGCTGTCAGAGAAATCTTCCGAAAGGCTCGCCAAGCAGCACCTTCAATAATATATTTTGATGAGATTGATGCTATATCTTCAGGAAGGGGTAACTATGAAGGAACTCACACATTCGCCTCAATTGTAAATCAGATATTAGTTGAAATGGATGGAATTGAAAATCGAAAAGGAATTGTAATAATCGCAAGTACAAATAGACCTGATATAGTCGATTCTGCTTTCTTAAGACCAGGTAGATTTGATCGATTAATTTTTGTTGAAGCACCCGACCTTGAGGCAAGATTAAAAATATTAGAAGTTCACACAAAGGCTATGCCGTTAGCAGAAGAAGTTTCATTAAAAATGATTGCCCAGACTACAGAAGGATATAGTGGAGCTGATTTAGAAAATGTATGCCGTGAAGCGGGAATGCAAGCAATTAGAGAAAATATGATAGAATTAGAAAGAATCGAAAAGAAACACTTCGAATTTGCGTTGTCCAAAATAAAATCTACTTTACCTAGAGAAATAATTGAAAGATATGAAAATATGGCTAAAATGATAACAGAATCTCGGAATATAAAAGAGTCCAAAGCTGATTTGTATAGATAACCAAACTTCCAATATTATTTTTCTAGTTTTTTACCTAAATTTTTTACCAAATTAGTATTGTAAATTTTATTAAAAGTGTCATCCAATTATCATTATTCAAATATATTTTGAGAGTTTTAAAATGAGTGAAATTAAAATAAATTGGGATGGTCATTTAAAAAAGTATCAAGCTGCGATGGAAGATTTAAATTTAGATTTCTGTGTTCTAACTCGAGTAAAATCTATAAATTATCTAACAGGGTGCTTTGTTCCATGGAAAAGCTATTTTTTTCTCCCGAAAGAGGGAATGGGTGAGCCAGAACTATTTACTGTTCTCTTAGATGTGGAGAGAATAAGAGCAGAAGGACATATAAAAAATATAAGTGGGTGGGGTCCTCTTAAGGGATTCTATATAGAAAAAAAACTGCAAAAAGCAGCTAAAAAAGCAGGGGTATATAATCCTAAAGGATTTGGTCCTAGAATAGGAGTAGAATTAGGATTAGATATTTGTGTAACTGGTCAAATGCTCTCATATACCGAAGCTGAATTGCTAAAAAATGTGTTTCCTGATTGTAAACTTGTCGATTTTAATGATAAAACCGAAAAAATTCAATTTTTCAAAGAACCAGAGGAGATCGCTATGCTTCGTAAAGCTTCCGAAATTACTGATATTGGACAAGAAGCTGTCAAGGAGGAATTAAGTAAACGTCCTGCTGAGAAAGTTTTTACTGAAAATGAGATTGCGGGAATAGGCACTTTAGCTATGAGAAAAGCCGGAAGCAATTATGAATGGACTTTCACAGGAAGTCAGGAGATCGGCTCAGGTTATCGAGCGAGCTGGACTTTTAATGGATGCACTCCCGCGACTAATAAAAAAGTGAATGAGGGTGAGTCATTACTAGTTGATCTTCATAGTGAATATGGATGTTATCTTGGAGATTTAAGCCATAATTATGTTCTTGGATCGTGTCCCCCAGAGCTAAAGAAGTTTAATGAAGTATATGAACAATTATGCTATACTCTAATTGACAATATGTATATAGGAAACACATTTGATAATTGTTACCAAGAAGTATATAAAGTAGCTGAAAAAGCAGGATTTCCCAATGAACTTTTTTTCGGTTTGGGACACTCAATAGGCATCATAGGAAATGAATCTTCACCAGTTGTAGTTCCGGGTAAGGATTGGGGTCATTTAACATTCGAAGAAAATATGGTTGAGATCGCAGCAATAGTCTTTAATCGCCCAGGACTGGGAGGACTTCGACTTGAATCACCTACACTTATTACAAATAAAGGTGCTGAAGTATTGCCAAAAACAAAATTTGAAGTTGATTATGTTTAATTTTTTATTATTAATAATTCTAAATATAGAAATCAGAAATTTTGTAAAAACTTCTCAATCCTATTCATCGCTTCTTTAAGTTTTTCCATTTCCGTTGCATAGGATATTCGTATCATATGATGCGAAAAAGATCCAAAAATACTCCCCGGTACGATTGCTACAGCTTGTTCTTTCATTATATCTTGGGAAAATTTGGTGCCGCTCATATTAAGTTTCTGTGTTGAGGGCATAATATAAAAAGCTCCTTGTGGCTTTAAAACATCAAAACCAATATCTTTTAATCGATTATATACAAAATTTCTCCGGTTATTAAAACTCTCCCAAATCTTATCAAAAAATTTAGGATCCATTTTTAATGCTTCAATAAAACCATATTGAGCAGCATGATTAGTTCCTGCCGCGGTATATTGATGAAATTTCTCCATTAAATCTATAATTTCTTTTGAAGCAACAACATAACCTATTCTAAAGCCAGTAGCTGAAAATAGTTTTGACATAGCATTAACGGTAACAGTTCTTTCAAACATACCATTTAAAGAAGCAGGGCTCACATGTTTCAATCCATCATAAATATAATTTTCGTACACTTCATCTGTGATTAAATACAAGTCATGTTCGATAATAATATCTACAATTTGCTTTAACTCAGATGGGCTCAGCACATGACCTGTAGGATTATTTGGAGTATTAATCAGCATTGCTTTAGTTTTATTTGTAATCGAATTTCTTATTTTTTCAATATTTAGGCTAAAATCTTTATTTCGCTCAACTTCTATCACTTTTAGACCAAAAAATAAAGCACAATAAAAGTAAGATACAAAATTTGGAGAAGATATAATCAATTCATCTCCTGGATTAAAGATAGAAGCAAATGCCAAAGTAAGTGCTTGACTGGCACCATTAGTCACAATAATATTTTCATTCCAATTGGTATGAATTTTGTTTACATTGCTCAATTTTTTCTCTAACAATTTTAATAACTCCGGAACACCTCTAGTTGGGGCATACATGGTAATATACTTATTTAAGGCTTTTATATTCCCTTGTATTGCAGGCTCGGGAGTTTTAAAATCTGGTTGTCCAATCCCAAGGCTGATTACATCTGAACGACCCGAAGCAAGATTAAATAATTCTCTAATAGCGGATTTTGGAGCTTTAGATACTCTATGAGAAGTTTCTTTCATGATTAATTCTTTATTTAATTATTTTAAAAAATCTGTTTGTTAATATACTGATAAAAAGAGAGTTTTTCGGAATTATTAAAAGTTATTAAATATTTACACCATGATTACTTAAAATTTGAGTTACTAAAAGAGTAAACGCTTCTTCAATATTTTCTCCAAGTTTTGCACTAGTTTCAATAAAATGGCTAGCCTTGATTTTTGTAGCTAATTCTCTTCCTCTTTCTGCAGTTATTGTTCTCTGATCTTTTAAATCAATTTTATTTCCAATTAATACATAAACTCCCTTTTTCTTAACATACTTCTTAAAGTCTCGCAACCATTTAGAATTTATACTCTCAAATGTATTATAACGAGTAACATCATACACAAGCAAGGCTCCCTCGCACCCCTGAAAATACATACTACGAACTACTTGATATTTCTCCTGACCAGCTAAGTCCCACATGATTAATCTCACTCTTGCCTTATCTAAATTAACATCTTTTCTGACAATATTAGCTCCTAATGTTGGTTTGTAATCTTCTTCAAAAGAACCTTCTACAAATTGGCTTATTAACGACGTTTTACCTACTGCAGCATCTCCAAGAATAACAACTTTATATACGAATTCTCGTTCGAGATTAGCTTCTTCTGTAGTCATTATGCAATTTATAATTTTGATGTACGAATATTTAATACTTTTCAATTTTCAATTTCACAATAAAGCTATTGTGATTTGGATCATTTACATCTTCTTTCTCCCTTTGATAAATCACCCTAACCTTTGATGGTAATGATTTTTCTAATGAATGAACTAAGAATCCCTTGAATAAATCGCAAGGAACTCCGATCTCAGAACAAAAGATGCATCTATGAACTTGTATTGTAATTTGATTTTGATTATTTTCTAGAATATTAATCTTCCAATCTGTAATTATAGAAGAATTAAATTCATCAATTATTTCCTCAAAACTTATTCCAAATGGAAACAAATAGAAAGAGAATTTTTTTCCAATTTCAAAAAGAAGGTCGGATGAATCATATAATAAGCAGTTTTGAGCAGAAATGACTTTCTTAAAAGAAAAGAAATCTAACATACCATTCGGATCTTCATCTCTTATATCCTTTAAACACATCATTTCTGCTTCTTTTAGGATTGATTTCATTCCATCATAATCAAGTATATCGTTATATGCTTGCAAAAGTGCTACAATAACCTTGTTTTTTACAAATCCTTTATAATCTCCAATCATTTCAGGTATCTTTATAACCTACTTTTTAAAAATATGTAACTTTTTTTTTAGTCTAATTTAATTTAACACCACTTTTATTCAATACATGAATATTTAATATGTGAGCCCATTTTCTCTATTTTTTTCTGTCAATTTAATTCTCTCTTATTCTATATTTCTAATAATGAAAAATTAAATTGAGGATCTTCCGACCTTTTTATTTTTCTATCTATTTCCACGATGAACACTTCTCCTGTAATTGAGACTATACTTGGTTGAATCAAGTGTCCTCCAACTATATTGTAGTCTCTTTTTCCTATGGAAACATGTAAGTGAATTATTGGCTTTCCATCTCTGAAAGATAGATTACCCATACATGAAATTAATTCAACATATTCATCAATAGTTTTAGTTAAATATTTTTTAGATTCTATATCAAAATACCCAATCGTAATTTTTTTTAATGCTCCAATACAATTGATAAGTCCAGATTTAATATCATACTCATTTACCATCTTAATAATTGCATCAATCAAATCCTCATCAGGTTCTATTTTCCCAATAATTACTCTGGATACCTTAGTTACAATATTTTTCAATTAAACACCTTCTTCCATAATTCTAATTTCTTTACCATAATATTAACACCAAAATTAGGTTTATAATCTTCTCTAAATCAATGTTGGGTATATTTATCAATCAGAGAGGTTTTTCCAATAGCCGCATCACCCAAAAGGGCAAATTTCAATAAATTATATTTCTTATTTTCACCTGGCATGGTTACTCCAAAAATCGTTTTTAATTGGTTAAAGATAAGATAGATTCATATTTTTTATACTTGAGCTAAAGATGAGATTTTTATGTAGTTGCTACAAATAATAATTTCATCTTCAAATCGAGAAATTATTTTTAGTCGACTTTTATAATCATTATCATCCGTAAAATTATTATTTTAGCTTGTTCTTTATAAATTTATGTTAAAATTCTTTAATACTATGACTCGGCAAAAGGAAATATTTAAACCTATAGAGGAAGGTCGAGTTAAAATCTATACCTGTGGACAGACTGTATATGATGATGTTCATATTGGTAATGCAAGAACTTATAGTTCATGGGATGTAATTATTAGATACCTCCGATATAAGGGTTATGATGTGTTCCATGTTCAAAACTTTACTGATGTTGGTCATTTAACAGACGATGCAGATCAAGGAGAAGATAAAATAGAAAAAAGAGCACGAGAACAAAAAATTAATCCTTGGGAATTGGTTGATAAGCAAATTCGGGAGTATTGGCAAGTTATTGATGACTTAAGCATTCAAAGACCGAATGTGACCCCTAGAGCAACAGCTTTAATTCCGGAAATGATTGAAATTATTCAAATTTTATTAGATAAAGGTTATGCGTATGAAGTACAAGGTAATGTGTATTATGATATAACGAAGTTTGAGGATTATGGAAAACTTGGGAGATTAAAACTTGATGAAGAACAAGCAAGAGCTCGTATAGATCAAGATCCCTTGAAAAAGAACTACTTTGATTTTGCTCTTTGGTTAAATGCACGAAAGGGTGATCAAATCCATATTATGAGATGGAATTCTCCTTGGGGTGAAGGATATCCTGGATGGCACCTCGAATGTTCTGTAATGGGCATGAAATACCTAGGAGACACATTAGATATTCACGGTGGAGGAATTGACCATATTCCTACTCATCATCCTAATGAGATCGCGCAATCTGAAGCAGCAACGGGAAAAAAATTTGTTAATTATTGGTTACATGCCGAATTTATAACTTTAAATGGTAAAAAAATGAGTAAAAGCCTCGGAAACTATGTAACTGCGCGTGAATTAATTGATAGGCATGGAGGTCTTGTAGTGCGAATGGG
>JBHLKB010000106.1:0-7711 GCA_048887205.1 Candidatus Hodarchaeota archaeon | reverse complement strand
AAAATTTAAATGCCAGGTGGAGATAGAACTGGACCTAGAGGGCTAGGTTCAATGACTGGTAGAGGTTTAGGATATTGCGCAGGTTATGATACCCCGGGATATATAAAGGGTTTTGGAATGGGACTTGGAAGAAGCTGGGGAAGAGGTTGGGGCATCGGATATGGTAGAGGTTTTGGGTATGGTAAGGGGCGTGGTTGGGGTTATAGAGGTCCAATTTATGCACCTATTTATACTCCATATCCATCAGGTATTATCCCAAAAATCACGCCAGAGAATCAATTAACAATGCTTAAACAAGAGAAAGAATATCTAGAATCAGAAATGAATGGAATTAACAGCGCAATAGAAGATATCTCTAAAAGGATTGAAGAATTAGAAAAAAAAGAGTAAATTTTTTTTTTTTATTATTGATAGGTTAAATAATAAAATGCCAGAAATTCATGAAAGCTATGAAAATTATTTAAAAGCAATATGTTTAATTTCAAAAGGTAATAAGGGTGGTTGGACCTCCAATTCCGAGATCTCAAATTTCTTAAACGTTAAACCCTCTTCAGTAACTAATATGTTATATAATTTAAAAGAAAATGGATTAATAACATGGAACCCAAGGAAATCTCTAAGATTAACTAAAAAAGGAAAAGAAATTAGTCTGAACATTATTAAAAACTATAATTGTTTATTTACGTTTTTTAAAAAGGTTCTAAAGTTGAAAAATAAATCCATTGTGCATAAATTATCTTGTGAAATTGAGCATCATCTAAATCCTGAAGTATCTAAAGCATTAGAAAATCTAGTTCTTGAATATTAATGATTTTCGCTTTTTAAAACCTCTTTAAGTTTGTATTGAAATGATTATAATAATAGTACAAATTCCCGCAATGATTAATAGAATTTGTCTAATACTATGAATAAATTCTACCTTACGATGTAAATTTGGAGCTAAATCAGTTAAAGCAATATATATAAAACTTGCAGCTGAGATTGCTAAGAAAACAGGAATTAAAGATCTAAGAGCATCTAAAAGATAATAGCTAATGAGTGCGGCAGGAATAGTACTTGAACTGGATAAAGTATTGAAAATAAATGCTTTCTTCTTTGAATATCCACTATCAAGGAGTATCGCAAAATCACCGATTTCTTGAGGAATTTCGTGAGTTATAACCGAGAGGCTAACCATTATCCCCATATTAGTAGATATTAAAAAACCAGCTGCAATAACGATACCATCCATAAAATTATGAAGTGTATCACCAATAAGAAGAATTGGTCCTGCAGCGCTTTGTAATCCACATTCTTCATCATGACAATGATGCCAAATCACAGTTTTTTCTAGAAGGAAAAACATAATAATTCCCCCTAAAACAAATACCATTACTAAAGTTGGATTACTATTAGATACAGCATTAGGGATCATTCCTAATAATGCAACACTGAGTAAAGTTCCAGTGGCATAAGAAATTAAACAAGGTACGAGTACTTCCTGTAATTGAGTTTTAAATGTAAGAAAAATTCCAGCTGTAATTATTGCTCCAATGCTGCCAATCATACTAAATAATAAAACTAAAAGTATAATAATATTCTCTTCTCTTTTTTATTCAATTATAAATTTAATTTTTAACCTCTATTTAATTTCCAAAATATTTGGTTATTATAATTGAGTTTTTTTATTTTCTTTTGAGATTTGAGCGTATTAAGTTCTGAAATAATTTGATCTGTGTTAAATCCAGTTGAAGAAAATGTTTCAATAATTTGATCTTGCCTCATTGGGTGTCTTTCAATTATTGAAAGAACTTCATTTTCGATATTTGACGAATAAATATTAAATTTTCCTTCCTCCAGAAAATCTATATTAGAATAATCACAGAAGATCTCATTTAAAACTAAATTTATGTTCTTATCAGGAATTTTTACCCATTTTTCTACAGGAGGTCTTATTGGAACATTGATATCAATTCTATCTGGCTTTATCAAATCTAGTTTTTCTCTAATTTTTAATAATTCTTCTTTTGTATCATTAATCCCTTTCATTAACATCACTTCTATCCAAAATTTACCCAAAAATTTTTTCCTAAAATCTATAAATCCTTGAATTATTTTGTCAAACTTAATAGAAGGATGAGGTCGATTTATTTTAATGAATGATTTTTCATCACCAGCATCTAAACTAGGTAAAACTACGTCTGAACACATTAACGTGTTCTGAACTTCTTTATTATAAAGTAAACTTCCATTAGTAATCACACAAACAGGTTTTTCAGACAATTTCTTAGCTTTTAAAATTAAATCTTTTAAATCTTTATATAATGTAGGTTCCCCACTCCCTACAAATGATATGTAATCAAATTTATTCTCGTTTAATTTAATCGCCTTTTCCATTTCAGTAGTGATTTCTTTCTTTGGGAGGTAATTTTTCCGGATATTAGTAAAGTTTGTTGTTTTTCCTAATTGACAATAGATACATTGATAATTACACGTCTTTGAGGGGATTGGATCGACTCCTAATGAGCTTCCTAATCTCCTGCTAGGTACCGGACCATATATATATTTCATTTTTTTGAATCTTTATTAAGAAATTTGTATCTTGTATTTCTCGATTGCATGTTTCATAGTGGTGATTGCTAATTCAGCACAATGTTTATGATCGTCTGGCAAACCACCCAAAGCATTTTCTACATCTATTGGTTTTAATTTTTCAGCGAACTCTAATGTTTTTCCCTCTATCATCATAGTAGTTTGACTTCCTGCTGCTATTGTAGCGCCACAACCATCTGTAATGAAATTTGCCTTTTCAATCATATTACCATTTATCTTAAGAAAAAATTGCATTGTATCGCCACAGGATCCTTCATATGCATGCCAAACACTTACTTCTTCGTTTTTTAGTTTACCCCAATTTTTTGGATTTTGAATCAATTCAACGATATATTTATTATATCTTTTAATTTCCTCTTCTATGATTTCTTTCTGAATTTCATCTACCCATTTATCTAAATTATCTGCTGGCATTTTGATAATCCTAATTTTAAGGTTTTCTCTAAAACATTATATTATTTTTGATTTGAAATTTTTTTAAAATTTAAGAGAAATTTTTTTCTATTTTTCCAGAATCTCTCTAATTCTTTTAACAGTTTCTTTAAAAGCCGTTGTTGATTTACTCTTAGGATATTTCAATATGAAAGGTAGACCTTTATCTCCTTGTTGGCTTACTTCAATTTCAAAAGGAATTTTACCTAATAGTTGAATTCTAAAATCTTGAGATGCTTTTTCTACACCACCTGGAGGATATAGGTCGATATGTTCTCCACAGTGTGGACAATTGAAACCAGACATGTTCTCAATTAACCCTAGTACTTTTCTTTCCATTATCTGGGCCATTTTAATAGTTTTTCGGGCATCCATTAAAGCAACTTCTTGAGGGGTCGAAACTACGACAACATTCTCATCGGGTATAAGTTGTAAAATATCTAAGGTTTCATCTGACGTTCCTGGTGGTAAATCACATATCAAATAGTCTAATTCCCCCCAAATCGCCTCACCTAAAAATTGTCTTACCGCACTCATTTTCATTGGACCCCTCCAAATAACCGGTGAGTCTGAACTTTCAATAAGAAAAGCCATGCTCATCACTTTAAGATTTAAGGGCCCAATAACTGGATAAAATCTTTTCTTTTCAATATCGACCCTCGGTTTAAGATTTGGGTCAATACCCAACATTTTTAATACATTTGGACCTGTTATATCCACATCTAAGATTCCAACCCTCAGTCCAACGCTTACTAAGCTCATAGCAAGGTTTATAGCTACTGTGGTTTTTCCAACTCCACCTTTACCTGAGATAACAACGATTTTGTATTTAATTTTATTCATGTTTTTATTAATATTCTCTGTCAATTCATCCATCTTTTCTTTTTTTCCTTGTTCAACAGTCTTTTTTAAATCAATATCTGGAATTTCTTTTTCTTGAATATTCATTTACCTCTTAATTTTAAATGTAATTCTAATCTATATAAGTTAAATTTATATATTTTCAAATTTTTCTAGTAATGAATAATTATTCAAAACTTTAAAAAGTTACTAAAAAAATAAAGTAAAAAATTGGTTGAAAAAAGAATGGGTATTGTAGCAATTCCTTCAATGAACAAAGGAGGGTTAAGTGATAATATAAATCCCCGTTTTGGTAGATGTGCTAGTTTTACATTTGTTGAATTGGAAAAACAAGAAATTATTGCCGTAAGAACTGTCCCAAATCCCGCTGCAGGTGCTATGGGAGGTGCAGGTGTGCAAGCGACTCAAATAATTGGCAATAATAACGCAGATACTGTAATTGTAGGCTTTTTAGGCCCAAATGCTGCTAATGGACTTAAAGCTATAAATATAAAAATTTTACAAGCCCCAGATAAAGAAATGACTGTAAAAGAGGTTTTAGATCTATATCTTGAAGATAAATTAGAAGAAATCTCTTCTGCAAATGTAGCATCTCATTATGGAATGGGTGGCGGTGGTCGAGATATGGAAAAAGGAGGTCGTCGTAGGGGAGGTATTTATAATCCTTAAAAAGAAATCTAGTGTAATATTGAACTTATATTATTCTTATGGTTAGCAAAAAGCCTAAAATAATTTGTATTACTGGTGGTAAGGGCGGAACAGGGAAGACTTTATGTGCTGTTAATATTGCTATTATGTTCAAAAATGAAGGATTTAATGTTCTTCTTATAGATGGAGATGTAGAAAATCCTAATACGTATTTATTATTGAATGGAAAACTTGAAAATAAAAAAAGAGTTCCATTTTTCAAACCAAAAATTATTGAAGATAAGTGCTCTAAATGTGGTATATGTGCTCAAAATTGCTTATCAAATGCTCTTTTGTATGTCAAAGATGCATTTCCGATTCCAATATTAACTGTTTGCTCTGGATGTCAACTTTGCTTTAAAATATGTCCAGAAAATGCTATTGAGGCAGATTTAAAGACAATAGGGTGGACATATTTAACTGAAATTAATGGACTTTCACTATTCCTAGGAGAATTAAAACCTTCAGAAGCTCGGTCAGCGGCAATTGTAGAAGCCCTTTTGGAAAAGCTCGAGGAAATTCTTGAAAATGAACCCCAAAAGTTTGATATTATTATTTTAGATACTGCTCCAGGTGCACATTGTGATGTAGAACTTTTAATTGATATAGCAGACATAGCGATTCCTATAACTGAACCTACAAAATTCGGTAAATTAGATTTAATTAGGATAATGGAATTGATTAAGTTATTAGGTAAAGAATCTCGAGTGATAGTGAATAGGTCATCATTGTTAGGCTTTAGAGATCAGTTTTTAAAGGAACTAGAAAAAGAAAACATTAAAATTTTAGGTGATATTCCCTTGGATTCTGATATTGTGGAATCTTACTGTCAAGGGACGCCGATTATGGATAATAACTCTAAATTCGATAGAGAGGGAGCTGGATATTTAGCTTTTATTAAAATATTTGAAAATTTAAAAAAATGGTTAGAGATAACTCAATAGTATATAAAAGTAGAACAAAAACATGGAAAAAAAAATAGTAGGTGTAGTTTCGGGCAAAGGTGGTGTAGGAAAAACTTCAATAACAGCATCATTAGCAAGTTTAGCAAATAAAGATATAAAAACGAAAGTTATCATAGTGGATTGTGATGTTGATGCCCCTAATTTAGCTATTATTCTCCCTCCTGAAACTGAATCTAGAATAGAAAAAGAAGATACATTTACTACTCGAAAAGCAGAGTTTATAGAAAATAAATGTGTTAACTGTAAGCAATGCATTGATGACCACTTTTGTGAGTTTAATGCTCTAAGATGGGATTGCCAAAATTCAATTCCAATAATAGATAATTTAAAATGTGAAGGGTGTGGCGCATGTAAAGTTTTATGTCCAGAACACGCTTTTGAAGTGCATCCAGTAAAGAGTGGTGAGATAATTTCATATAGGACTAATATGGGTTTTCCTTTAATATATGGCAAAACTCAATTAGGAAGCACCACATCTGGAAAATTAGTATCCGATGTTAAAGAATATTCAAATAATTTAAAAGATTTTAGTAAAAGCAATTTAATATTAATTGATGGACCACCTGGAATAGGGTGTCCAGTAATTGCAACTATTTCAAATTTAGATTATGTTATTACTATTAGTGAACCTACTCCATCTGGGTTACATGATTTAATGCGGGTGATTGAAGTTATTAATCAATTTAATATTCCCTTTGGATTAATAATAAATAAATCAGATTTAAAGAGCCCTTTTCAAAATGATTTTAATAAGTATATTATAGATACAGGATATAAAATTCTTGGAAAAATTCCTTTCGATTTAGCAATCCCCAAAGCAATGTCTTTTGCTAAACCAGTTGTAAATTTTGCTCCAGATTCTAAAGCAAGTAAATCAATTAAAAAAATCTATAAAAATTTGAAAGCAATATTATAAAATAAAGTTCTATAAAGCTCTTTATTTTATATTAAATTTCTTCATAAAAAATAAGAGTCTAAATTAGCTCTCTAACAATATAATATACATTTTTTGAATCGCATTTAACACAATTAACTTTTCTCTCCTTCGATGCCTCAGCATCTTCCCATTCATGATTACAATTTAAACAACCATATCCTTTAAAACTCAATTTATAATCAAAATTACCTCCATAGACTCTAATCTGCTTTCCCTCAAGCAAGGCTAAAGTATTTTTTTTGTGAGCGCTTTCGAGAATTCTTGAAAATGTAGGTTGACTTACTCCCATTCTTTCAGCAGCATCTTTTTGATTCAGCCCTATATAATGTTTTAATCTCATTGCTTCAAATTCGGCAACAGTTATTGTTATTGAATCTTCTATTTGAGGAGTATCCCTAGTGAAATAGATATTATTAGGTGTTTGATTGACCCATCGTCGATGTCTTCTTCTTCCTATAATGAATCACCAAAAGAATGATTATTGCTATTTTTCCAATTAATATGATTAGTATAATTATTCATATAGATTTTTATTAATAAATATTAAAAATTATTAAAAAACATTTATTAAGAAATATTTTAGTTCTTTATATTTTTAATCTGAATCTATACCTCAACTGTAGTATAAAATTAAAGAATAGATATACTGTGTATTATGAATAATTATTCATAAATTATAAATATAATTAAACATAAATATTAAATATACAATAAAGTTGATAGAAAATGAAAATAGCTATTAGTACAGATTCTGGAAATGTTTGTGCTCACTTTGGCAGGGCGCCAGAGTTTACTTTTGTCACAATTGAAAATAATCAAGTATTAGAAAAAAAAGTACTTCAAAACCCTGGACATTCTGTAGGGAGTATACCTCAATTTGTAAATAAGCAAGGAGCAAAATATATGATTGCAGGAGGTATGGGTCACAGAGCTCAAGCTTTTTTTAATCAATATGGAATTGAAGTTATTATAGGGGTTACTGGTAAAATTGATGATGTTATTAAGAAGATAATAGATGGAACTTTAGAAGGTGGAGAAAGTCTATGTTCTCCAGGAGGGGGTAAGGGATATGGAGTCGAAAAGATACATACTGAAGCAGATGATAATCATGAGCACCATCCACATCATTAATTAAATGATTTAATGATTAAGGAGCATAATCTGCTATCAATATGAATTTGGATAATTTTTCTTTTGAAATTAAAATAGTTTTTGATAATAGATGCAATAGAGAGGG
>JBHLKB010000105.1:1509-7712 GCA_048887205.1 Candidatus Hodarchaeota archaeon | reverse complement strand
AATTAAAGGTTTTTATTTGTATTTTTAATACTTTATAAAAAATATATAACTTTGGCTGAACATGTTCAATTTACCTTAAGACTAGCTTCAAATAAAATTTTTGAAGATTGACGAATATACTTATTCATCATACACAGCCAAAGTACTTTTACTTTCTCCAACTCTCACTAAAATTTTTTTATTTTTATAAATTTCCTTTAGTTTGTCGTGAATGTATTTTGCTAGAAGTTCACTTGTAGTGGCTGGTAATGGCAGAAAGAAAACGTCTTCTCGGGGGAAAACGTATCTCTTTTTAGATGCTATGATTTCAATATAATCCTTCTCTTCCCGAATTTCTAATTCAGATGATTTCATCGGTATCAAAACATAATGATCCATAGGTTTAACTATAGAATTTAATTTTTCCTTTAGATCAGTAAAATCTACAACAAAATGATTTTTATCAAGATCATTACTTATTTCAACAGAAACATAATAATTATGACCATGCAATCTAGTACATTGAAGAGGTTCTTTTAAGAAATGACTAGCACTGAATTTAGCATCAGTAGATTCTACAATTACTTTGAATCCCATAATTAGATTGCCCCCATTGTTATATTTTTTGCTTTGTATTGTAGAAGCTCTTTGATATTTTTATATTTTATGTTTAAAAACAATAAATTTGAAAGAATTTTTCCTAAGAATAAAGCATATTACATCAATTAAATAACTTCTATAAAAAATAAACAATATTTTAAAATAGATATTAATTTTACTTTTTACAATAAATTTAAGGATGCCTATAAAATGGAATACAAGAAATTAGCGATTACAGGAGCTAATGGATATTTAGGAAAACATGCAATAAATGAAGCGATCAAAAAGGGATGGGACGTTGTTGGCATTATACGACGAGATGATGCAGTAATGGAGGTAGAGTCTCTTGGTGCGAAAGCAATAGTTATAAAAGAATTCAATATTGATTCTCTAAAAAATGTTTTAACTGGTTGTAAAGCAGTTTTACATTTTAGAGGTGTTGTTTGTGGTTCAGATGAACTTTTTGAAAAGATCAATATTAATGGAATGCATATTTTAGTTGAAGCTGCTTTTGAAGCAAAAGTTTCTAGAATTGTTTTTCCCTCAGGTTTAGGAGTTGATAGATATGGGAAAGAAGAATGGGCTAATAATGCATACTTTTATTCAAAAAATGAAGCTGAGCGAATATTAAAACAGGGAAAAGTTCCTTATATTATTTTTAGACCTTCTTATATATTAGGACCAAATGATGAATTAATCCCAGAATTGATCAACCAGATTGGAAAAGGAATTGTTTATGTCGCTGGAAATGGCAAAATTCCAATGCAGCCCATTTATATAAAGGATGCTGTAGAAGCATTTTTAGCTGCAGCTGATGGAACAGGTAGAAGTAATCAAATTTATGATCTCGTTGGTCCTAAAATTATTAATATGCTTGATTTAATCGAATTGGTGGTTAAAAGCATGGTTGAATTGGGCTTTAATATACCACCCCCACGAATCAATCCTATAAAATTTGAAGAAGCTCCAGAACAACTTGGAATGTGCAAAGAAATGGTTGATGTGATGAGATGTGATATTACTTCAAATGGCAATATTGCTGCTGAAGCATTAGCTTATAAATTATCAGATCTTAAGGAAGCTATAAAAGCTGCCATTATCGCAAAAATGACCCCAAAAACAAATAGTTTGAAAAAGCGTGCAATTATTTTATTATCTGGTGGAATTGACTCGGCTACTGCGCTTCATTGGGCACATAATGAAGGTTATGATTTAATAGCACTTTCCTTTAATTATCATCTCAGACCAGAGAATGAAAAAAAGGCAGCATTAAAATTAGCAGAAAATTTTGATGTTAAAGTCATTGAAATTCCAATACCCTTTTTGAAAGAAGCAATAGATTTGCGAATAGAAGGATTTCCTATTCCAAGTGCTCTTTATGCTCCTGAAGGATTTATTCCCTCCCGAAATCTCATTTTTTACTCTATAGCAGCATATTTTGCAGAAGTTTATAATTGTGAGTTCATAATAGGTGGGCATATTGCTCCTGATCTGATTAAATTTCCCGATGCTTCTCCAAATTTCATAGAATCATTAGAGAAATTGATTAATAAAGGTAAACACAATAAAGATAAAACTCAGATAAAGTTATTATTACCTTTAGCAAAACAGACAAAATTAGATGTAGTTAAGTTAGCTAAGAATCTAAATGTTCCTTTTGAATGGACATGGAGTTGTTATAGTGATGGAGTCCAGCCATGCGGTAAATGCAATTCCTGCCATAAAAGAATCGTAGCTTTTTCAAATCTAAACTATTCAAATCCCCAATTTTCTTTATAATTAATATTTGAAATATATAATCTTTTTATTTTGAAATAAATTTATTAAGACCTTAAATAATATCATATACATATAAATTTTCAATATTTGAAATCTTATTGATTGATATGATTGACACTGATGATTTATCTTCAAACGAAACGTATCAAGAAATTATGGTAGTATGTCCCACCTGCAAAGCTACAAAAGAATTGAAAATTCCGTCAAAAATAATTAATCAAGCTAAGCAATTAACCACTGTCTCTATTCCCTCCGGGGCCGTGTGTGAGCATGGGTTCCAGGCTTTTGTAGACAAGAATTTTAAAGTTCGGGGATATCAAAAAGTTGATTTTGAATTCTCTCACATGGAATTCTTTGAGAGTAGTAGTGCTGAAATGGCTGAACCAGATGAAAAAACAGCCAGCCTTAGTTCACAACCATTATTTCAAGATATTATCAGTCTCTTAAGAAGTTATGTTGACGATAAAGAAATTCTCGGTAGTGGGATGTTCACGGTTGACGGAACTGTTTTATATTCTTCCCTTCCAAGTAATACTCTCTTTTCAATAATAAGAGAATTTGAAGTTCGTAGCGAGAAAAAATTAAGTAGTTTAAAGAAAATGTACCTAGAATTAGAAAATAATCAAAAAATCTGCTCTAATTATATTGAAATTCAGGGCTTGAGATTTGCTTTGGTATTATTTTTCTCCAAAATTGTAAAGCTGGGAATGGGAAATTTGTATTTAAACGATTTAGTAAAGAAAATAAGAAAATTAGAAAGTTGAATCGTTTTGATTTCCTCAATTTTCTGAAAGCTTCTTTTAAGACCACTTGAACAAATAGTTATAAATATTGCTGTAATTATGTGCTTTATAGGAGTATAAATATAGCCTTACAAGAGTAAGAAATGGATCTTCAAAAAATAAGAAGTAGAATGATTAGAGATTTAAAAGGTGAAATTTCTGAATTTAGTCAAGACAATTTTTTAATAACTGAATTACCAAGTAAGAAAAATTCCGTAATTAATGTGGTGTTTTATAAAAAACCCACTAAATTACCTAAAGAAGTTATAATAAAAATCTTCCGAACTAAAAATATCGTTCATGAAATTAACATATTGAATAGATTAAAAAACCAAAAATTTCATGTTCCAAGTATTTTATTTTTTCGAAAACCGTATTTAATCTTGGAAAAAGTTAATGGTATTAATTTATGTGATTTTATAAATGAAAAATTGAAAGGAACGCAAAACTTAGATGATTTGGATTCTAAAATAAAAAGTCAGATTATTCAGAGTATCGAAAAACTTGCTGAATCTATTGCTCAAATACATGAGAAAAATTTTGTTAGGAAAAGATATAAAGCAAAAAAGAAATATGTGCTCTGTAAAGGCGATACAAGATTAAGAGATTTCATTTATGATGATGCGAACGACATTCTATATGCAGTTGATTTTGAAGATGCATACGAAGGTAATTATATGGACGATCTAGCATGGATTTGTACTTCTCTTCTCGATACCGATCCAGGTCTCTTCGAAATGGAGGAACCGAAACATAAGATAGACCTAATAAATAGATTCTTAAGAAAATATTACCGTACTAATCCAAAATTTCCTTTTAATTTTAATTATTTAGCAGAAAAAATCATAGAGAATTTAAATATTGTCATAGAAAGAAGAAATCTTCCATATGGCGTAGTTAGTAAAGATAAGTTCATTGAGGATATTTCAAAAGAAATTTAGTCTTTTTTTAACTTTCTAAAAATCAAAATTTAATAATGCTAAAACTATTATTTTATAAAAATTTAATAAAACTTTTTTTAAAGGAGAATTTAAAATGAGTCTTACCGATACAAAATCATCTTTAAAAAAAATTCTCTCTATTATTGAGGAACTTAATGGATTAAATTCAGATTCAATCCCTAAATTACAGGTTCAACCAACTAATCTACTCGAACAAATTGGTAAACTTGAAGAAGCTAAGACTAATGATCTAAGCACTATTGAAGCTAATGATGATGAAATTAATTCATTAAAAAATAAAATGTCTCAAAATCAACGAGATATTGCCTCATTAGAAGAGAATAATTCCGAATTAAATAATCAGCGTCAAATTCTGCTTAACAAAATCCAAGAAGCACAAATTGAACTAAATGAAACTCAAGCAAAAATAACTGCAAGAAGAGAAGAACTTGCAACTCGCAGTAATCGACTACAAGAATTAGAAAATAGACTTTTAGAATTAAAAGATATTCAAGAAAAATTTGATAAAAAGATGAAAGAACTTGAAACTCAACTTCAAGAAGAATATAATAAAAAAGAGAAATTTAATAATTCATACGCTATGCGAACAGCAGCTATGAAATCTTTGATCAAAGCTGGGTATGTACAATCTGCCCAATTAAAATTTATACAAGCATTACAACCTAATACTACTCTTGAATTAAAGGCTATCGCCCAAGCGATGGGTTTAAGAGAAGATGTGGCAAGAAATATCCTAACAAAAATGGTTCAAAAAAAAGGACCAATTGAATATAATGAAACAGCAGGAACAGTAACATTAAAAGGGGAGGTTGATTTCTAATGAGTTCGCAAGATATTTTAGCTTTAATTGAGCAATTTGAAACAGCTTATGATACTTATTGGCAAGTTTTACAGAAACATAATGAAGAAGTGCTTTCTCAATTAAGAGAAGCATGGCGATTTATGCAGGCTGAACAAAAAGAAGAGGAAACTATTAAAGAAAAATTATCTGCTCAGAATTCAGAATTAACAGAATTAAGGACTAAGTCAGAAGAATTAGATAGAACCCTCGAAGGATTAAAAGCTAAAAAAGATGAATTAAATTCGAAGATTTCTGAATTAACAAACAATTTAGAAACCAGCGTCAATAATTTAAAGAAACCAGCCTTTGAACTTACACAACTTGAGGAAAAACTAGCATCTGTTAATGAAAAGATTACTACTAAAGAACAAGAGAAAACAGTGCTTGATCAAAAAGCAGTTGAAAATGAGAACCGAGAAATAGAATTAAAAAATACCTATCAGAAAAAGATGGATGAGCTAGAATCTAAAATTGATCGAATGAGACACCAGAATTTCTTCACATCATTCTTGATTGAAGATTCTGATGAAGAAATTCATGAGGTTGACATAATAGCTACTATCATGGATAAGGGAGAAGCAAAATTAGATGATTTAAAGAAACTTCTTGATGTTCCTCCAATAATGGCAGTTAGAACCATAAAACAATTAGCTGTTAAAGGAATTCTTAATCTCGATGAAAATAGTGGTAAGGTAACCTTACCTTAAATCATTTTTTATTTACATTTTTATTTTTTATTTTTATCTTTAAGACTTCATAGATAAGAACCCTAAACTTTTTTCTTAAAATGACCATTAGTCACTTTATGACCAAAAGTTTAAATATGATCATAAACTTTATATTATTAATGACCCTTGGTCATTTTATGAATAACAGTCAAAAAATGAAAATATTGAACTAAAATGAACTCGTCAAATCAAAAAAAAATTAGTCCAACAAAAATTAGACGGGAGAAAGAGAAGGAACAAAGACGCCATGACATAACTGATGCGGCAGAAAAATTGTTTTTTTCTCACGGTTTTGATAATACAACTATGGAACAAATAGCTATTGAAACAGAATATAGTAAAGGGACGTTATACAATTATTATAATTCAAAAGATGAACTATACATAGCAATTGGTAATAAGGCTTATAGTTTAATAATAAAATATTCTAAAGAATTCACGGAAAAAGAACCACCTGGTATAAGGGCCCTTATGGCAGTGGGCTATGCTTACTATGAATTTACTAAGGATTATCCCAATTATGCATCAATCT